>JAKRSB010000088.1 GCA_022402525.1 Thermosynechococcaceae cyanobacterium MS004 | reverse complement strand
AAGGGCTTGTAGCTCAGTGGACTAGAGCACGTGGCTACGGACCACGGTGTCGGGGGTTCGAATCCCTCCTAGCCCGTTTATTAGACTGTATTGCTGCAACTGGCAGCGAGTCTACAATTTTAGTGAATTTATAGCTTTTAAGAAACCTAAAAAGGTGAGCTGATATCAGCTCACCTTTTTAGCATCAGGACTTCCCCTGAACAAAGCTTCCCTATGATGCATTGGCTTAGACCTGGCTGAATTATCTTCACCAGCCTGTCTTAGCCGCGATACCCTTACCCACAATACTCTGCCGTAATTTCAACCTCCAGACTGTCCCGATCAACCGAGACATAGAGCGTATTGGGTCGGCAGCAAACCTGACAGTCCTCCACGTAGGACTGGTCATAGCCCGCGCTTAGATCCACAAACGTGGTGCTGTATTCACCGCAGTAGCCACATTGATAGTCGGCGGCTGTTTCCATCGAAGCCCTTCTCCCCCATTTCTGTCCATTGATCCCTATTCACTCTAGGAGATTTTTGGAGAATTTCCGCTGGGGATGATTTGGGCTCCTGAGCTGGGTTCTTGAAAAAGCTAAGAAGTAGGGTTAAAGACAGTCAAGTTATTTTGATATATCAAATTGATATATCAATTTGATATACTAAATTAGTCTAAATTTCACTTCTCCCTTAAGCATCCTCCTCGTCCAGCCTCAAAACATCCCCTTTAAGGAGGATTAATGCTTGAATTAGCCGCCCTTGGACTGCTCCAGCGAGAGCCCCTCCACGGCTACCGCCTCATGAAGCATCTAGAGCTCTTGATGAGCTGCTGCATCACCGTAAACTACGGCGCGGTGTACCCCCTCCTGCGACGGATGGAGCAGCGCGGATATGTTGCAGCGCTGGCAGGCCCGGAGGCTAAGGCGAATTCAGGCCGCAACCTTTATCAAATTACGGAGCAGGGTCGAGCGCGCTGGCTTGAAAAAATGCAGCAGCACCCCAAGGAAAGCTGGGTTAACGGTAAGTCCCGCTTCATGATTAAGGTCTTTTTCTTTCAAGATTTAGCGCCATCGCTGCGGATCAGTCTTTTAGAGCATCGACTTATTCAATGTCAGCTGCGTCGCCAGAGCCTGGAGGCAGAAAAGGCTACGAGAGAAAGCCTAGATGCCTACCAGCTTGCGGGATTTCAGCATGGTATGGCCTTGCTTGATTTGGAGGTGGACTGGTTATTGCAGTTTCTGAGTGCGGAGAAGTCGAAGGCAGCCCAGTTTGCTTCGTGTTCAACGGTAGTTCAGCCTTCTTCGGCTCCTGTCTTTCCTGGTGTTTCACCGGATGTAACTTCACCTAACGTAACTTCACCTAACGTAACTTCACCTGACGGATTTCCCCCTTCTCTTGAATCGAGGATTGCTTTATGAGTTCAGATTATTCAGAGACACCTACCGCGCCCCATGAACCGGATGCTCCCGACGCCGAGACGGTTTCTCCAGAAGCAGAGCTGGCGGAAGTCTCTTCGATTTTTAAGGACAATCCGGCGCGAAAGTGGGGCATTGGACTCCTGGTGCTGGGGCTGCTGGGAGGGGGCGGTTGGCTGGTCTATAGCCGCATGATTTTGCCGATGGTGGCGGGTGGTGGGCCACCCCAGTTTGGCCCGATGTCGGTGGCCGTGGCGGCACCAACCACAACAACGGTGCGCGATAGTTCTGAGTATGTAGCGACGCTTCAGTCTCGTCAGTCGGTGACGGTACAGCCCCAGGCGAGTGGGCGCATAACAGCCATTTTTGTGCGATCTGGCGATCGCGTGAGTGTGGGGACGCCACTCCTCCAGCTTGACGCCTCGGAACAGCAGGCTCAGGTGGCGGGAAATGTGGCTGGGATTCAGGCCGCAGGGGCAGAGCTGGCAGCCGCTAGAGCCGATGCGGCGAGTGCCCGTCAGGCTTTGGATGCCCTCGCGGCAGATCGCGCCTCGCGGCAGGCTGACCTAGCCTTTAATGAGGGCGAATATAAGCGATTTCAGTCCCTCTATCGTCAGGGGGCAACCAGTAAGCAGCTTCTAGACGAAAAGCTCAATACCCTCAGGCAATCCAGAGCCAGCATTGCCCAGATTGACGCCCAAATGAAAGCCCAAGAGGCAACCATTGCGCGATCGCAGGCCAATATTTTGCGCAGTCAGCAGCAGCGTGATCAGGCCGTCGCAACGGCAGCGCAAGGCCAAGTGCAGTTGCGCTACTACGCTGTCAATGCTCCCATTGACGGCGTAGTTGGGGATATTCCGGCCAAGGTGGGCGACTTGGTTAGCCCCACTACCCCACTGATCAACGTGACGCAAAACCGCCAGCTTGAAATTCAAATTGCGGTTCCCCTGGAAAAATCAGGCCAGATGCGTACCGGACTACCCGTCCAGCTCTTGAGCCAGACGGGACAAGTGCTTCAAAGTGGTTCGGTTTCTTACATTGCCCCTAGCGTTGACCCCCAAAATCAGTCGGTGCAGGTGAAGGCAGTCTTTGACAACAGCGGCGGGCAGTTGCGCACTAACCAAATTGTCCGGGCGCGGGTCATTTGGAATACCAAGGCAGGAGTACTGGTGCCCACCACTGCCATTTCACGCCTTGCGGGGAAAAACTTTGTGTTCATAGCAGAGCCCTACGGACGCTCTAGCTGTGCCGCCCAAGCTAAGGGTCAGGGTTCGGCTCCTGCTACTCCGGCGGCTCCTGCCCCAGATCCAACTCAGCTTGTGGCCGTACAAAAGCCTGTGTCCCTGGGCCAAATTGTTGGCAATAACCAAGAAATTACGGAAGGGCTGAACGTCAGCGATCGCATTGTGGTGTCTGGCCTTCTCCAGCTTCAGAGCTGTACCCCGATCCAGGCTGCGTCTGATATCGCAGCACCATCCTCTGTTAAGCCCTAACGCTGCAAATTCTTAATACTGCAAATTCTTAACGTTGCAAACCTTAAAAGCACAAGCCCTAAAAAACAGATAGTCCGCGATCGCACCCCTCAGGCACCCGCTCATGATCTTCTCCATAGCTGACTTTTTTATTCGCCGGCCTATCTTCGCAACAGTTTGCTCCATCGTCGTGACGCTGCTGGGGCTGGCGAGTATTCCAACGCTTCCAGTGTCTCAATACCCCGATATTACGCCGCCCCAGGTGGCGATTACCGCCAACTATGTGGGGGCCAACGCTCAAGTGGTGGAGTCTACCGTCACCAATATTTTGGAGCGGGAGCTGAATGGTCTTGAGGGCGTGCGCTACATCAAATCCACCAGCGCAGATAGCGGCACCAGCAACATTAACCTTACCTTTGAGCTAGATCGCGATAAAGACCTCGCGGCGGTGGATGTGCAAAACAAGGTGTCCAGCGTTTTGTCTCG
Source organism: Thermosynechococcaceae cyanobacterium MS004 (assembly GCA_022402525.1). Taxonomy (GTDB): domain Bacteria; phylum Cyanobacteriota; class Cyanobacteriia; order Thermosynechococcales; family Thermosynechococcaceae; genus JAAURS01. Next base: position 7,529 of record JAKRSB010000088.1, on the reverse strand, counting down.
CCTACCCAGCGCCGTTACCCAAACGGGGGTGAGCGTCACCAAAAGCAACGATAACTTTTTGCTGGCCTTGGGGGTCTATGCCGAGAAAGATGAGTCCGGGAAGGATCTCTACGATGAGGTGTACCTGAGCAATTACGCTGACCTGTACATTGTGGACGCCCTCAAGCGCATTAAGGGTGTCGGGAATGTCCAGATCTTTGGGGAGCGCAAGTATGCCATGCGGATTTGGCTCGACCCCAACCGCCTCGCCAGCCGTAGCCTCACGCCTCAGGATGTGGTTGTAGCCCTCCAGCAGCAAAACCTCCAGGTGGGTGCGGGCCAAATTGGCCAGCCCCCAGCGCCGACGGGGCAGCAGTATCAGTATTCGGTCACGGCGGAGGGGCGGCTCAAGGATGCAGAAGAATTTAATGACCTGGTGATCAAGACTGCTGAGGACGGCTCCCTGCTAAAGCTACGGGATGTGGGACGAGCGGAGCTAGGGGCAGAAAACTACGGTACTCTGCTGCGGTTTACCCCGGACGATCGTATTTCGCGGCGCGGCATTGGCTTAGGGGTGCAGCAGCAGCTCGGCGGCAACGCCCTGGATACAGCGGCGGCGGTTAAGGCAGAAATGGCAAGGCTCTCGACGGCTTTCCCGCCAGGGCTAAAGTATGAGGTTGCCTTTGACACCACGCTCTTTATTCAGGCTGGGACAGAGGAGGTGATCTATTCGCTGATTTTGGCGATCGCCCTCGTGGTGTTGATCATCTATCTGTTTTTGCAAAACTGGCGCTCAGCCCTGATTGCCTCGGTAGCGATTCCGGTGGCTCTGATTGGGACATTTATCTTTGTCAAGCTGCTGGGCTTCTCCATCAATACGCTGACGCTGTTTGGCCTTACCCTCGCTACAGGTCTAGTGGTTGACGATGCGATCGTGATTGTAGAAGACGTCACGCGCCGTATCCAGGAGGAAGGGATGCCGCCCGTTCAGGCAGCGATCGCCTCTATGAATGAATTACTGGGTGCGGTCATTGCAACCTCCGTTGTGTTAATTACGGTCTTTGTCCCCGTTGCCTTTTTCCCTGGCACCACGGGGCAGCTCTATAAGCAGTTTGCGCTGACCATTGCCTTTTCCATTACGGTTTCTACCTTTAACGCCATTACCCTTACTCCTACTCTATCCGCGCTGCTCCTGCGCCAAGGGCAGACCCCCAACAACTGGTTTTTTAACGGCATCAACCGCATCATCGATGGCCTCCGCGATCGCTATGGCCGTATTTTGTCGCGTTTCACAAGCTTTAAGGGACTTATTCTGTGTCTCTTTGCTGGGGCGCTGATGGCGACCTACTGGGTCTATGGTCTGGTGCCCCAAGCCTTCTTGCCCGAAGAAGATCAGGGCTACTTCATCACCATTGTGCAGGCTCCAGAGGGCACGTCCCTAAACTACACCGAGAATGTATTGCTCAAGGCAGAGGCCATTCTAAAACAGCAGCCCGAAATTAAAAATATCTTTGCCCTCGGCGGCTTCGGCTTTAGCGGCTCTACACCCAACAGCGGCGTGATTTTCTCTACCTTCAAACCCTGGGGCGATCGCTCTGGTGCAGGCCAATCCTCCAAGGACGTGATTGGCAGGCTCTTTCCGCAGATGTTGGGCATCCAGGAAGCCACCGTCTTGCCCTTTGCACCCCCCGCTATTCAGGGCATCGGCAACTTTGGCGGGTTTGACTTCTTCTTGCAGGATCGCAGCGGCGCAAGCTACGACCTCCTAGCAGAAACCACCGGAAAGCTGCTTGGTCGTGCTAGCACCTACCCTTCGCCCCAAGCGCCCGTTCTTACCCAGCTCCGGCCAAACCTCAGCGCCAATACGCCGCAAATTTCCGTTGCGGTGAACCGCACCCAGGCTAATGCTCTGAAGGTATCTCTTTCCGATATTTTTAATACCCTGCAAATCTACCTTGGCTCAACCTACGTCAACGACTTCAACGAATTTCAGCGCACCTATCGTGTCTATGTCCAGGCCGATCAGTCCTTCCGCTCCAACCCAGAAGATCTCAAAAAGCTGTACGTGAGATCCCAGACGGGTCAAATGATTCCCCTGGGAAGCCTGGTGACCGTCACCCAAACCAGCGGCCCCTCCATTATTAACCACTACAACCTGTTTCGCGCCGTAGAAATTAATGGCGCAGCGGCTCCAGGTAAAAGCTCAGGGCAGGCCATTCAGGCGATGGAGGCTGTAGCGGCAGAAGTTTTGCCCAAGGGCTTTTTCTACGAATGGTCTGGCCTTGCCCTCGAAGAACTTCAGTCCGGCAGCGGTGCGTTTGCTATTTTTGCTCTAGGCGTGGTGTTCGTCTTTTTAACCCTGGCTGCTCAGTATGAAAGCTACGTTGATCCGCTGATCATTATGCTGACGGTGCCTCTCGCCATTTTGGGGGCGCTTCTGGCGCTGATGTTTCGGGGCATTGCCAACGATGTTTATAGCCAGATTGGGTTTGTGATGCTGATTGGGATGGCGAGTAAAAACGCCATTCTAATTGTGGAGTTTGCCAATCAGCTCCGCGAGAAAGGCTTCGGGATTCGTCGAGCCGTCATTGAGGCCGCAAAAGAGCGTCTTCGACCTATCTTAATGACGGCACTTTCCACGGTGATTGGTGCCTTTCCGCTCTATGTGGCAACGGGGCCAGGGGCAGCAGCACGGCAGTCTTTAGGGACGGCGATTGTAGGGGGGATGTGTGTGGCAACGGTATTGAGCTTGTTTATTGCGCCCGTGCTGTACATTGTGATTAAAACCGCCGAGTCCAGATTCAGAAAGCCACCCCACCAGCCACCCCATGATGATGATTTGTCATGCAATTCATCGACCCTGACTCAACCTCTTGCACCCTCTAAATTAGGCGTTGCAAAATGAGAATGTGATGCAGCAAAACCAATTTAGGGAGCCAATCGATAAATTGTTTGAATGTGCAGCAATGCTTGCGCAAGCAGCAGATGCTCATATGATTGACGACCGAGAAACAGCGGCGACACTCATCAAAAGTACCAACCTGGTCGAAGTGCGTGAATGGCTGGACTCCATATGGGGCAAATGTAGCCCCTATGTTCTTGTCAGAAGAATTGAGTCAGCTCCACGATTACTTGCTAAGCATGAAAGACAAGAAACTCGAATGCCAAGTGCTGCTCAAAAAAGGCAGCTTCACTTGAGAGACGGTTTCCATTGTAGATTTTGTGGGATTCCTGTTATCCGCAAAGAAGTACGAGCACTTTTGCATAAAGAATACCCTTCTGAGTTGCCTTGGGGTAAAACAAACGCTACGCAGCATGCAGCATTTCAAGCACTATGGACACAGTACGACCACATATTGCCCCATGCGCGTGGCGGAACCAACGAAATGGATAACATGGTCATTGCGTGCGCGGCTTGCAATTTTGGGAGAATGAATTACACGATTGAAGAGGTTGGGCTGAATGACCCTCGACTGCGTAAACCAGTTAAGTCAAACTGGAACGGACTTGAACACCTCCTTAGCAAGTCAGCTCAGATAACTCTACCTGAGTCTTAGCCTAACCATTGTTGTACTCGGAACGACGGCATACGCTATGAGTTATGTATCAGATTCCAATGCCGTCCGGTGAAGCGCAAGCTGTTAGGTAGCAAACATCAGGTTTGGGTGTTCCAACCGTCAGGTAGCCTATCAATTTCTTCTAGTAAAAAATCACCGTACACCCATATGCGAGAGTTATTGTAAAGGTCGCTGAGAATAGGTTTGCGGGCACCCGATTTGTCCCAAGGTTGGAGGTCAGAATCTAGTTCACAGAAGCCAGTCCAAGGATGTCCCTCTTGCAGCAATTCTTCAGACTTAACTAAGACAGCGGCTAGAACAGCCAAGTCATAAGGTTTTAAGGAAATCTCCATTGCCCCAAGGGCAATTTGACGCTCTAGCATTGCTTCAGAAAGTGGGAAAATGCTTAAGCCCGGATGTGACCTTAACCTATCCAATCTTTCGGAAACTTTTGTCAGTTCATTAGCGACTAATCCATCAAATTTGTCAAACACCCGAAATGCGGACTCCGCATCTTCAAGTTCTATTCGACCTTCATCTCTTGCCCACCTAACAAACTTACGGAAGTCTTCTGAGCGTGAGCGGGGCGTAAACCTTCGAGGTACAGTTTCGCGCGCCTCCGCCAGACATATTGCCGGAACCAATAGCTGAAAATTACCAGCATCAGCTTGTTGTAGTAGCTGAACAGCCTGTGGACTTTGTAAATGAGCTGGAGCTGTTACATCCACAACCCAGTTTGTTTCAACTAGAACTACACTAGGCTTCAACTGGCGACTCTACTCCATCTTGGGCCAGCAGCTCGAATTTCACCAAGCCGTATCAGGCTTATCACTGGCTCACTTAGAAGTCCTGCTAAATCACTGGGCAAATTTTCTAGACTTGGAGCCTGTTTTAGTGTTTCAAGCCACCGTTGAACTCGCGACTCAAATTCAATCCCGTGTTGTCCTCTCCATTGTTCATCTGCAGTGGGCAGTAGATGCTCTGGTAGCCTTGCCTCACTCACCACAGCAATTGATTCACCGTGTGACTTTTCAAAAGAGTCACGGAGAAGGGTAATACGGCTGCCCGTTACAATCAATCCGACTGAGCAGCCCACAGAAGCCATAAGGCGCTTTAATTGTTCAATAGAACTTGTACGATGGGCAAGGCTGTCATTGATTTTGACCTCAACGACAATCAAATAATCCCCATCAGGGCTTACTACAACAATGTCTGGATGTGCTGTGTTCATAGCTTTATTTTAGCAACGCCTAACCAATGCCCATGCACCCAACTGGCAAGAGTAATTCTTTTTCATGAGAGGCTTTCGCAACTGGTAATGGGAAACATTATGCTCTCGTGATGTACGGATGATGTCTCGAATCCGCGAAAAAGACTGTGATTTATGCCGTACCCCTGCCCCCACTCTGTTTCGGTGTCGGTTTGAGGCGTCCGGTCATTGGCGGTTTCTGTGTAAAGGTTGCTGGGAAACGGTAAGTCAAAGTACGCTTTATGTCTATGGCGGCACCTGGAAAGCTCAGAAGCCTTAGCGAACCACTCATCGCTCACCCATGCCTAAACTTTTGATTGTTGAGTCACCGGGCAAAATTAAAAAGCTCAAGTCTATTTTGGGTGCGGGCTGGGAGGTCAAGGCTTCTATTGGCCATATTCGGCAGCTTGCGAATGATGGGGAAGGCTCTCTAGGGTTTGACTTAGCCGATGGCCAAATCCACTGTCGCTATATCCCTCGTGACGATCGCGCGCAGCAGACGATCGCGGGGCTAAAGGTCGCGGCCAAAAACGCCAGCGAGGTCATTCTGGCCTCTGACCCTGACCGGGAGGGAGAGATGATTGCTTGGCATTTGGCACAGGTGCTGGGTCTGAAGCAGCCAAAGCGCGTGGTGTATCAAGAAATTACGGAAGCAGCAGTCAGAGGGGCGATCGCCAAACCCAGACCCCTCAATGAAAACCTTGTGGCGGCGGGTCGCTGCCGAGACTGTCTGGACAAGCTCGTGGGCTATCGCGGGTCGCCTTTGGTGTGGCGGCTGAATAATGGGGCAAAGAGCGTAGGGCGGGTGCAGTCCGCCACGCTGCATTTGGTTTGTCAACGCGAGCAAGAGATTCAGGCCTTTACCCCCCAAGATTACTGGTCTGTCTTTGTGGATTATTGTTTAGATTCCGGCGAAAGGTTTCGCGCCTTCTTCCACGGCAGTCTCCAGGTTGACCCAGAGGAAGAGGCCGGAGATGATGCTGGCCCGCAAGAAAAGGTGGCGGAATCAACCCGCGTCCTAAGCCGAGAAGCGGCGGAACGGCTGGTGGAAACGGCACAGGCTCATCTGCATCACGTCCTGTCTGTGGAAGGGAAAATTTCTGCTAAGAAACCACCTGCCCCCTTTACGACCTCCTCTTTGCAACAGGCGGCGGGGTCGCGGCTCAAGTTTAGTCCTGAGAAGACAATGCAGGTAGCGCAAAAGCTCTACGAAGCAGGGCTCATTACCTATATGCGCACAGATTCCGTGCAGCTTAGCCCTGAATTCTGCACCGCAGCGCGACAGTGGTTAGAAGCCCGCGACCCTGAAAATGTGCCGGATAAAGTCGCCAAGCAGTGCAGCGCAAAACAGGCGCAAGAAGCCCACGAAGCCATCCGTCCAACGGATATATTCAAAGCTTCAGCAGAACTCAAGCAGCAACTCCCCGACGATGAATTTCGGCTGTATGTGCTGATCTGGATGCGGGCGATCGCCTCTCAATGCAAGTCCGCACAAATCCGCAAGACCCGCGTCGTCATTCAGTCTGGGGGCGTGCAGTGGCAGGCCAAAGGACAAGTGGTGGAATTTGCTGGATACGCCAAGTATTGGAAAGACCTCAGCAGCGATACGGAACTTCCGCTCCTGCGGAAAGATCAGCCCCTGATGCTAGAGAATGCAGGCCACGAGCAAAAGCAAACCCAGCCCCCACCCCGCTACTCAGAACCCAAGCTGGTGCAGCTTATGGAGCGACGGGGCATTGGCCGCCCCAGCACCTACGCCCCCACCATTGCCACCCTCAAGCAGCGCGGGTATGTTCAGCTTCTTAAAGACAAACTCCAGCCCACGGAGATGGGGTTACAGGTGGATGCTTTCATGAGCCAAGCGCTACCCGAACTCCTAGAGGCCACCTTCACGGCACAGATGGAGTCGGTACTGGATGCGATCGCTGAAGGCAAGCAGGAGTGGCAGCATTATTTACTGAGCTGGAATCAAGACTACTTTGAGCCAGCTTTAGCCAAGGCCATAAAGGATTTACCGCCCCAGGTCTGGAGTACAGGACAAGGGAGATCGCTGGACAAATCGCGCACTAAATGTCCGAGCTGCGCCCAGCCTCTGTCTAAAGTGCCCTCAAAAAAAATCAAGAAGGGTTATTTTCTGAAGTGCGAACAGGGCTGCCAGTCTGGCGACGAAAAAGACCTAGTCCTGTCCTGGTCAGACCGCGCTAAACAGTGGCAAATGCCCCAAGCCCGCTCCGAGCAGCAGCCGAAGACCACAGCCTATCCATGCCCAGTTTGCCAGAAACCGCTTGAGCAGTATGGCTATCTCAAAGATGGTGAGCAAAAGCAGCTCTTGCGGTGTTCTGATGCTAAAGCGAGAGGCGATCGCAAGCATAACGATGCCGTGTTTTACCAATCCCAAGGGCACTGGTGGAGCCCCAAGTACGGACAGCTAGCCTTACTACCCAACCAAATACCCAACCAAGATTGATGATCTACTCAAAAAAAACGTATGGAGTAGAGATAACTTGCCCAATTGGTATTTGACTATTGCTTCCCAGACTGAAACAGCACTCAAATAGACTTCATTTAATCAACCGACTCACTGTCATTAAAGGTATCTTTCAGCACCGTCCGCGCTGCCAAATGGTTGCGTGTCGAGGTCAAAATCTCAACCTCTCGCTCCAGTCGCTCAGCCGTATCCTGCATTTCCAGTAGCGCCTGCTGCTCTGCGGCCACCCCGTAAAAATTGCTGGCCACCCAGTAGG
>JAKRSB010000087.1 GCA_022402525.1 Thermosynechococcaceae cyanobacterium MS004 | reverse complement strand
AGACGATAAGGTGCACCGCTTGAAGAGCTTTTCAGGAGATGTGTCAGGCACTCAGCCACGCTACTGTCTAGGTCAATGCCTTCAGCATCAATGAGGGCGTTTAGGAATTTCATTACCCGAATGCGTTCGCTTCCATTTTCGGCAACGGTATAGTAGCCACAGGCTTTTGCTTTCTCTTCTTTGGTTGCGCTACCAAGCTCTTTCACTCGACTTAGCAGTTCCTCGCCTGTCAATACAGTGATTTCAGTCTGCTTCCGTTTCTTTGTTTTAGGTGCCATCTGTTTCTTATTGGGTTGACGATTCCGTTCTCTAGCCAAGCACTTAATCTGACTTGATGTGACAGTTAAGCAGGTGATATTCACCTTGCACAATTCGTATTCTAATCGTGATTTTTCGTATTGTAACCAACTATACAAAAAGGCTCAGGCAAAGCCCCTGTATAGAACCCATTTGAGATCTTAAGAAGGGGCTGCAAGTCTCTTAACCAATAGCCTAACGAAGCAAAGATTGATTTTAGTAGTTGCATTCGATAAGGTTCTCTCAAAGTTCTTCGTTAGGATTTTGCATCTCTCCATCCAAGCATTTGAGCGCTCAACAACCCATCTCGCTATAGCTGGGACAAATCCAGATTTCCCTTGCGCGACCTTCTCTTGTTTCGAGGGTTTAGTCGAGAGTTCAAACTTAATTTTCATCATAATCTGGGGATAAACCTTCTCCAATTCCTCCGTCAAGTGTTCAGGATGATAACCATGGTCTAACAGGATAGTAATCTTCGGGATGTTGACGGGCTTAGCCTTGAAATAGTCGATGTTGAGCGTCAGCATCTCAATCAATCCTGCATCATCGGAAACATTGGCGCGAGTGCAGTGAGTAAAGAACGGAAATCCAAGCGTATCAATAGCTAGGTGTCTTTTAATCCCATTCGTTGATTTGTAGAAACAGTACCCTTTGGAATCCACACTGGCATTACAGGTATTTTTCACGGCTTGGGAGTCAATGATGATTAACGTCGTCCACTTGGGCTTTTTTTAACCTCCTCACGCACTTGCCCATCCAAGACACTCATCAATGTTTCGATGACGCCTGCTTCCCGCCATTGCTTGTAGTGCCAGTAGACCGTTGAGTAGGGTGGTAAGTCTTTGGGTAAGTCTTCCCAATTGCAACCATTCTTGAGTTGATAGAGTATCCCATCGACGATCTCTCGTTTTGTCCAATTGGGAGGTCGTGTCCGTTTCTTCGTTGGCAATATCTGGAGTAACAGGGGTTCAAAAATTTCCCATTCTTCATCGGTGAAGCTACTGGAATATGACATTGTGATTGGATTAGAGGGATTTGAGCACCTTAATTCAAGTCCCGTAAGATGTCAAATGGGTTCTATAGTCCGTAGCGCCAGCCGCTAGAGCAACAGCACGACTTTTATCATCGCTAAAGGCCGTAATGACAATGATGGGGAACTGTTTGCCCTGGCTACGTAATTCCTTTAAAACAGTCCAACCATCTTTGATGGGCAGTCCTAAATCAAGCAGGAGAAGCTTAATCTCTTCGGTTTGAGTAATGGCTAAGGCTTGGCACCCGTCTTCTGCAACGATTGTTTCATAGCCATATTGCCGCAGCCCTTTTTCTACAAAAGCAGCAAGACGAGACTCATCTTCGGCAATTAAAATCTGGTTCATAACGTTAGCCATTGGGAGATAAACCTAACCTACCCAATATACCTATGGAGCCTATCGGTTCTGCATGAGACTTTTCTCATCTGAGGCGCATCTTATTGTTGTTAGAGGCGATCGCACTGGCCTTCTTTATTACCCTCAACGGCATTATCATTCCCTGTGGGTGTAGGTCGATTGCCTTTGCAGATCAGGTTGCCTTCAATGCGATTATTACGAATTAAAACTCCACCTGTGTTTTGCACGGCTTCCACATTTCCCTTGATTTGGCTACCAAGAGCGCTTACAGCTCCCGTGTTGGCAATAAACATTAAATTCCCCTCAATTTTGGCCGCAGAAATATTGACGCTACGGCTGCGCTGAACCTCAACATTTCCGTCAACAGTAGAAAAAAAAGTGACGTTCACCTGAGCCGCGCCCTTGGCCTGAAGATTGCCCGAAAGTTTAAGGCCAGATGCGATGAGCGTTGCATTAGCCCCCACAAACAGGTTGCCCTTCACTTTGGTGCCCTCTAGCCTACAGGTTTGCCCACTTGCAACGCTAAGGTTATCTACAGTGATGGATCCAAGTGATCCTGTACAGGTACGATTCGCCGCTTGACTCGTTTCAGGCAGCAACCCGCCACTGCCCATGATAGACACCAGCAAAAACAGAAATAAATTAGGTTTCATCTCAGTCCAAAAATATACTCGAGAGGAAAATCCTCATGCTCTTAGGCGATAGCCCATCCCCCGAACGGTTTCAATTAAATCGCTGCCGAGTTTTTTGCGTAAATAGCCTACATAGACATCTACGATGTTGGAGCCAGGGTCGTAATCGTACCCCCACACCCGATCAAGTAGCTGCTCTCGGCTCATCACCTGTCCCGGATGTCGAAAAAAGGTTTCCGCTAATACAAACTCACGGGCGGGTAGCTCCAGCTCACCATCACCCATCCTAACTTTGCGCGACCGCAGATCTAGCACTACCCCACCCGCCGATAGCTCCAGAACCTCCTGCGCTTGCCCCCCAGTATTTTGGCGCAGCCTCGCCCGAATGCGAGCCAACAGTTCCTCAAACCGAAACGGTTTGGTCACATAGTCATCGGCACCGCTTTCAAACCCAGCCACCTTCTGCTGAATTTCATCACGGGCTGTCAAAATAATAATCGGAACTTGCTGCCCCTGACCGCGTAGCTCTGCTAAAACTTCAAGACCATCTTTGCCTGGGAGTCCTAAATCTAGCAAAAGCAGATCAAAGTCTCCCCCTAGCGCCATCTGTAGGGTTTCTTGAGCCGTTGTGGCTAACATTGTGGCAAACCCGTGGGATTTCAGCCCTTTTTCGACAAAGGAGGCAATCCGTGGCTCATCTTCAGCAATCAGAATTCTATTCATGGTGCAGTAGCCTTCAAAGATAAGCTGTCCGTCGGGCTTAGGGGTAAGACGAGGGTAAAGGTCGATCCGGTTCCCAGTTTGCTCTCAAGGGTGACTTGACCGTGGTGTGCTTCGGCGATCGCCTTGACAATGGCTAACCCCAACCCTGTCCCCTCCGAGCGTCGCCGCTGTTTTGCCGCCCGTGCAAACCGCGCAAAAATCCGCTGCTGATCTTCTGGCGCAACGCCTGTACCCGTATCGCGCACCCACAGTCGCAGTGTGTTTTGCTTTAGATCTGCACCAAGGGTAATGCGGTCTCCAGCCTCGGTATGCTGCACCGCATTTTCAGCCAAATTCATCACCGCTTCTGTTAGACGCTGGCGATCCGGCATAAACTGGCCCGTTGCCGCCGCCTCTAAATACCAATCTCGATCTAAAGAAAGCGCCGTTGCCTTCGTGTATAACTCCTGCATAAAGGTCTCAATATCAACTTGCTCTGGCTGCAAAAAATCAGGCCGATCAGCCTTGACCAACAAAGATAGCTCGCTTACCATGCGGCTCATGCGATCGAGTTCGTCTAACACAAGGGCAACGGTTTCTTGCTGCTCTACTGGGTCGTTTCCCATCAGCTCTAGGTGTCCTCGGATGATCGTGATAGGCGTGCGAAGCTCATGGCCTGCATCATGCACAAAGTCTCGCTGAGACTCAAAAGACTCCTGAAGCCGATCCATCATTTCGTTAAAGGTTTGAGCTAACTCCGCAATTTCACCTTTCCCTTCGGCTGGGATACGTCTTGATAGGTCAGACTCTGTAATAGAATGTGCCGTTGCAGACAGCGATCGCAAAGGAGCCAAAACCCGACTAGCCGCCAGCCAGATGAACGCTAGCGCCAGCGCCAGACCCACCACCATCACCAGAACCACGACATGGAAAGCTTCTAAGGCTTCGTTTTGCTCGCCAGCCGTGGTATGAATCACAACAAACGTTCCTAAGGTCTTACCGTTGAGGCGTATGGACTCAGCACTGTATAAGATAGTGCCTACCTCAAAATCTTGGGTTTCTTGTGTGCCTTGCTGCGACCGTTCGAGGTTGCCCCAACGCTGCATAAGCTCAGAAGATTGATCTAGTAAAGGTGGCAGTGCCCTGGGGCTTGACTTGTAGAGGTTGCCATCTAAAAACGCAATCAAGAACGTATCATCTTCAGGGATCTGTCGAGATAAATAAATCTCGTACAGTGACGATAGCTCCTTACGATTGCTTGGATACCCGTTTGGAATGGCTCCGCCGTCTCTTTGTAACTTCTGCACGGTCGGCTCATCGGCATAGATGGGGCCATCGGTGAGCAATTCTCTAAAATTCTCAATTTCTTCGTTTAAGTCTCCTTTAACTCGATCTTCGACTCGTTCAAAAATGAGATGGCGAATTACTGGAATAGCGATCGCAATAAACAACACAATGACGCCAACATACCAGATCAGAATCCGCGTACGGGCTTCCCCAAATAGACGGAACCACTTCCAATTGAGGCTCAAAGGCTGGCGTTGTTGCATAAATAGACTTAGTAAAATCAAAAATTCTAGGCTAGATAGATTAGGAAATAGTGCTTAGAACTGGTGTTTAAACTGAATAGGAGAGAGGCAGTCTTTGCTTTGCACTCACTGCCATAACGTCAAAGAGGAAAACACATATCTTCTTTGAGCCTTAGTGGTGCAGCAAAGTCCTCAATCGCTCAAGGTCTTTTCGACGAAGGCTTTCTAGCTTTTTAAGGGTATCAGAGAGGGGAGCATACATGAAATGCTTAAGTTCCTCAACTTCAGATAACTCCATGACTACCCTTCATTTCTATGATCAACTGCAAACTCAACTGAGTCAATGAGTCCCCCAATATAAACGGTATCTCACTGTATTTTGTGAAGATGTTGTAGCCATCCTTCAACCTGAAAGCGGGTATGCGAGCCATTGTTTGAAGTATCTAAGCTATCGGAGTTGTAAAGCCAAGCAACGTTCTACATTCCATACAGGCGGTCTGACCTTCGCTGTGCCAAATCACGTGATCGACTGACCGAGGGTTGGTGCATGGCGAGCTGATTCGTTCCGGACGTACATAGAGGGAAGATTCCCCTGCGCACCTTTCTGAGCCATTCAGCTTTGCCAGAGGCCAGAGTGCCAGAGGTTTCTGCACCACTAATTTCAGAGCGATGAGAAATTTCTCACACACGATTCACTAAGAACTCACAAAGAAAAGATTAACTACAGGTTAATGCAGTTTGATTCTGCATCAAAAAGTAAGCAATACCCCGTTAGTTCAGTCGCTTTCGTTTGAGCCTAATTTTGTCTTTCGCTATTCTCTTATGCCCCTAAATCAATCCCCAAAAACCTCGACACCTTCTGCAATGAACGCTGCAATGATTGCCATTGTGTCAGAAGGTTTTTTGTCTCGTCTGAGTTTTGGCATTATTAGCTTTGCGCTGCCCATTTATGCCCATCGTTTAGGGCTAAGCCTGTTTGAAATTGGGGTGCTAATGACGCTAAATCAAGCGGTGGCAATGGGGCTGAAACCTTTGATGGGTTGGGTTGCTGATCGTACCGGACTAAAGCGCAGTTTCACGGTATCGATCCTCTTGCGCAGTCTAACCGCACTGTCTTTGGTCGTTTCCCAATTCCCGTGGCAGCTTTATCTTATTAAGGCCCTACATGGCGGGTCGAAGGCTTTGCGAGATCCGGCAGCCAATGCGCTGATTGCCGAACAGGGGGGTAAAAAAGTGATCGCCTCTGCGTTTGCCTGGTACCACACGGCGAAAATTGTAGCAGGTTCGATGGGGAAGGCGATCGCGGGAATTCTTCTAACCCTTACTGCTTCTAACTATTCCTTTGTGTTCAATATTGCTTTTTTGCTGTCTTTGCTACCGCTTTATAGCGTGATTCGCTACATCAAAGCGGATAAACCAAGGACATCAACATCTGCGCGTAAATCTCAGTCGTCTTCAGTCCCTGAAGGCTCAGACAAAGATCCTGTAACGCGGTCAACCTCTTTAAGTGCTGGGTCAAAAACGGTCATTATCTCCTTCAGCCTTTTATCCTTTGCCATCAATGGAACTGCCGAGATGCTGCGCGGCATTTTTCCCATTCTGGCAACAGAATATGCTGGTTTGAACGAAGCCCAAACGGGTTTAATTTATATGGCTTCAACTGTCATTGTGCTGATCTCTGGGCCTGTTTTCGGCTGGCTGGCAGATCACGGTCGGCAAGAACTGGTACTGCTGGTACGCAGTCTTAGCAATATTCTGTCTTCCATTGTGTATATTTTTGCGCCTAATTTGATTGGATTTACCATTGGCAAGGTTGCCGATGATGCGGGTAAAGCGGCATTTCGTCCGGCATGGGGTGCAATGATGGCTCATGTTTCGAGCTATGACCCGCAGCGTCGCGCACAAACGATGAGCTGGATGTTGCTAGGAGAAGACGCTGGGGCGATCGCGGGGCCCATTCTAGCGGGTTTGCTCTGGAGTACCTGGGGATTGTCGGTCATGCTGGGAGTAAGGGTTTTGCTGGCTATTGGAACCGAAATATATACGATTTATCTGAGCCGTTCTCTAGAAGAACTGTCCCCATCGACGGCTGAGAAAACGCGATAAAAACATGAATTGCGTTATTTTCTCTACTTCTCTCAACAGAGAAAATAACGTGAAACCCTTGCTGTTTATACATCTGCCAATATGAGAAGCTTCTCATGCGTCTTTCATAATTCCTTTACAAAGTTAATAGATGATTAACTTACGGTTAAGAAATCGTTAATCAAATATTCATCAAAGCTTAAAGCGTTATTGCTTATGGCTCGTAGAAATTTTATTCATGATTTAGGAGATGTATTATGCAAGCAATTATTTTAGCGGCAGGCTGTGGATCACGATTAGAAACCGCACTTAAAGGAAAGCCTAAGTGTTTGGCGCAAGTGGCAGAAGATATTCGCCTCATTGAGTACCAAATTGCAATTCTGAATCACTTTGGAATTACTGAGATTTGTTTGGTGTTAGGCTACCGTGCCCATGAAATATATCGAACTGTGGGCGATCGCTGCCACTGCATTATTAACCGTCGTTATGCCGAAACTAATAGCCTTTACTCTCTATGGCTCACTCGAAACTGGGTTAAAGAAGACTGCCTGATTATGAACGGGGATATTTTGGCACACCCCAGAATTTATAAGCGGCTATTGAAATCTGCTGGCAATGCATTAGCCTACGATTCTTGGTCAGGGGACGAGGCCGAACACATGAAGGTTTCTTTCCAAGACGAACGCCTTCAGGAAATCAGCAAATCTATGACAGAGACAGATGCTGAAGGTGAAAGTGTTGGGCTACTGAAGTTTACCCAGTTGGGCATGAGCGCCCTCTTTAGCGAAGCTGAAACGGCGTTAAAAGTGGGTGGAGAAAATCAGTGGGCACCCGCTGCGATCGCCCGTCTTGCTCAACAGCAGGCGATTTCCGGGGTTGATATTGCGGGGTTGCCCTGGATTGAAATTGATTTCCCTGAAGATTTATATCAAGCCCGCGCAACGGTTTGGCCTCTCATTATGCCTGCCGCCCAAACTTGTCTAGCAGAACAACAGCGCAGGGCGAGCTAAAAGCGCCGTATGTCTTAGTCTTGGTCGTATCTTGTTGAGGAGAACCGTGATGAATTACGCCGCAGATCCTGTTTTTCAAGCGATTCAACAGATTCGCAACCCTGCTGCCATTGAGCCAATTTTGATGCAGACCTGGGAACACTGGCTCAATAAAAAACCGCAAAGCATTAAGGTTACGCCTACATTAAGCTACTACAGACCCTTCGATTGCGCCCGTATTGTCGCAGACGTAGCAGTGATTGAAGACAATGGCGCTGAGCAAATTATCCTGCACGTATTTTTTAACGCCTTTGCGAATAAAGATATGATGCGCCAGCAGGTCGAACAAGGGTATGAGCTAGCCATCCCCCCTGGTGCAGTGCTGCCTGTGTTTGCCATTGAAGATTGGCAGACCGTGGTTTGGAGTCTGCCTCACGCACCCTGCTTACCCGAACTCACCACGCTCTTACAACCTGAGTATTTCTGTCCATTGCTAATTTCTCCAGAAGATCTCCCTGCCGAACCGGAAGATTATCCAGCCCCCCAACTTTTTCGCTATGTTCCCTTTAAACGGGCAATTTTAACCTGGGATAGTCCTCGTAACGCACAGCGCTATTTTATTAAACTCTGCTCAGAGAAAGAGTTTCCTAGCGTCGTCAATCATTTTCAACAGATTTACGACCAGTCAAAACAGCTCAGCTTTGCGGTTCCTGAACCCATTGCCGCTCATGCAGAATCTCGCACCTTTTCGATGAGGGCATTGGCCGGAGAGCAGTTCACCACGGTGATGCGCCAAACCCAACCCGAACCTTTTGTCCAAATTGGATGTGTGTTAGCCGAACTACACCACGCCAATTTGCACCCAACAGCAATTTGGACACCTCTAAAAGAGCTCAAGACGCTTGGTACAGCAATGGCGGATGTAACACTTGCGCTACCCCACTTGAGTCCATCTATTGATAAGGCGATCGCCCAATTAACCGAAACCGCTCAGCAGATTGCGTTTCCCACAGGCTACCCCATCCATGCCAACCTCTTTGGCGATCAAATTCTCTACGGCTGCGATCACATTGGTATGGTCGATTGGGACACGCTGTCGCTGGGCGACCCGCACTATGATGTTGGTCGCTTAATCGCCCACTTTATTTATTTAGCAGGACGCGAAAATCTTTCCCCCAAAGCTGTAAAAACCTGCATTGAAGCACTGCTTCAGGGCTATGCAGCAGACCTTAAAGGAGAAATTAACCTCATCTGCTTAAACTGGCATGTAAGCACTCAACTCCTTTTGCGTGGCAAAATTTCTTCTCTGCGTAAACTCCCCTCTGGTTGGCAAGAGCATTTAGACTTTGTTGTCGCTGAAGCAGAATGGGTTCGAGAAGGATGCAGCGAGTATATATCTTTACCGGCTTTAACACAGCAGACAGCTACGGTATAGCGTAAATTATGGAGACTTTTTTATGTCGATTTTTTCAACGACTGCCCCAGCAATAACGGGCTTAGAGAGCATTTCACCTAAGCATATTGCGTTCTATTTACGTTCTTGCGGGAATTCACACTATTTTGCCGCAATTAGACCCTATCTCCACTATTTTCATGAGCAGGGAATACATCAAGTTTCATTAGTCGTTTCTGAAATTAGCGCAGAGTGCCAACAAAGTGCTGAGTATGCTGGCTACACCCATCTATTCACAACTAATTGTGACTTAGATAGCTATGACTTAGTGATCACACCTTCTTTTTTACGAGCTGAAGAGCGCACGGCAAAAACCCAGGCGGTGCAGATTTTTCACGGTATGTCTGACAAAAACTTTACTTACGAACGGGACTTTAGCGACTATTTACTGTGCCTTTGTGTTGGGCAACGTCAGGTTGACCGTCTATTGCAGGCATCTTGTAATGAAAACATGAAATGGAAGTTGATTGGCTACCCCAAATTCGATCATCCACCCACTCTTCCATTACTGTTTGAGAATGATAAAAAAACTCTCATTTATTGCCCTACTTGGCGCAAAGAAAATATTAGCTCCATCGAAATTTTTCTAAACAAACCTGATGTCATTGAACAACTTTCGCAAGAATATAACTTAATCGTTAAGCCCCATCCCAATATCTTTAACCGCGATCGTCAATTTTACGATCAGCAGATTGTGGATTGTCTACATCAGATTCCCAACATCCGGTTGATTCAGTCTGGCAATGTTATGCCCTGGTATGCGCAAGCCGATCTCTT
Organism: Thermosynechococcaceae cyanobacterium MS004; assembly: GCA_022402525.1. Lineage (GTDB taxonomy): Bacteria > Cyanobacteriota > Cyanobacteriia > Thermosynechococcales > Thermosynechococcaceae > JAAURS01. The sequence goes on along the minus strand of JAKRSB010000087.1, from coordinate 1,311 downwards.
TATTGGGGATATTTCGGCGGCAGGATATGAGTGGCTGTATTACAACAAACCGATGGTGTTTCTCAATCCGCAACCTGGTATTTTACAACCCAGTACGGATGTTGCCTCTATGACCTACCTCTGGCAATGTGGTGAGGTTTGCAATGAGATATCGCAGCTAAAGCAGTACGTTGATCAGAGCTTTGTGGGCGATCGCCATCAGGCCATGCGCGAATCGCTGCTGCATTACAGCGTATTTAGTCCCAGAGATCAGGGTGCAACCCAGCGCGGTATTGCAGAAATTGAGCGCCTTTTAACCCAACAGGATAAAAAATTAGCGAAAGCATTAGTCTCTCATGAATAGACTTACTGAGAATTACGCCAAGCAGTCTAAAAGTAAACCTTCATTCTCTCAAAAAGAAAAATCAGACGTTATTTTTGAGATTGAGAATGTCACTGTCTCCTACGGCAAGAAAATAGCCATTCGCAACGTTTTCTTAGATATTCCACTACAGAAGGTGACGGCATTTATTGGCCCATCAGGATGCGGTAAAAGTACGCTATTGCGCTGCTTAAATCGCATGAACGACTTAGTTTCAACAGCTCACATTCAAGGTAGAATAACCTTTCAAAACCAAGATATCTATGCCAAAAATATTGACCCAGTTACTGTACGAAGACACATTGGTATGATATTTCAGCGACCCAATCCATTTCCTAAGTCTATTTACGATAATATTGTCTTTGGCGCACGCATCAATGGCTATCGAGACAATCTTGATGAATTAGTTGAGCAGTCACTGCGCCAGGTTTCTTTATGGGATGAAGTTAAAGATTCTCTCAAAAAAAGTGGTTTAGCACTGTCAGGAGGGCAGCAGCAGCGATTGTGCATAGCACGGGCGATCGCCATTCAACCAGAAGTCCTTCTAATGGATGAACCCTGTTCCGCCCTCGACCCAATATCAACTCTACGAATTGAAGAGCTAATCAATGAATTAAAAAAGAAATACACCGTTATTATTGTGACCCATAATATGCAGCAAGCTTCTCGAATTTCAGACCTTACAGCCTTTTTTAACGTGGGGATGGGTGAAGCAAGCTGCTCTTCTGGATATTTGGCAGAATTTGATAAAACTGAAACTATTTTTAATAACCCAAAACAGGAGATAACTCGTGACTATGTGAGTGGACGTTTTGGTTGATTAAATTTAGTCTAAATGTCGAAACAATAAAATTATGAACTTAAATGAGGTGGTTTTATCGGGCGCATACAGAGGTCAATGCCACTGAAATAAGGAGACACAAAACCCTACAAGGCTTGATTTAGATGCA
>JAKRSB010000086.1 GCA_022402525.1 Thermosynechococcaceae cyanobacterium MS004 | reverse complement strand
GTTTTGGAAGGTTGATTTAATATCGAAAGCTCGTCCTGAAAAGCGAACAACTTTTCCTTCTTTGCTGCGCCGAACGTAGCTCTGCATCCAGAAAATCGGTGCAGGTGTCCGCCGGATTTTTCTGGCCTTCCGTTTTGGTGCTTCGACGAGCCCTAGTTCAATTTGAATTTTTAGGACGGCCCGTTTCACAGTCATCCGCGCCGCGTCAGGGCTTTTACCAACGGCCTCGCCCACCTCTGCCCAGGCGTTACCCTCAGAAAACAATCGCAAACACAGACGCTCAACATCCTTCAGCTTTTCAATGGCTTCTTGGATCTGAGGGATGGCTTGGTTAAAAGTCGCTGTGTCTGAAATCCCAATCTCGTTTTGCAGAATTTGTGTGAGCTTAAAGTTTTTTATGGTGCTAACCGCACCTTTACGCTTCTCACAGAGAAGGGCACCGGAAATTTTGATTTTTAGCCACGACATGAATGGTGTTGCAAAATTGAAGCCTTCAATGGCTTTACTGAATCCCTTAAGCGCTGCCGAAAATGCTGCATCAATGTCAGCGCCAGGGCACAGTCGATGGATCTGCTTATATAGAAATCGCTCGTACTGACTCAGGAGCTGCGCGATCGCTCGTTCACCCTGGCGGATCTGATGTTTCTGCTGCGGTAACAGCTCTGGGACGGACGTTTCAGACAAGATTCGGAATCTGGTCTGGGCTTGCTGGAGCAAACTCATTTCAATCTCTGGGGAAAAAGTAGGCATCACAAAATTTCCTCGCTTGTAGGGGGAGGGAAGCTATTGATTTAGGTAGCGGTTGTGAACTTTGAAGCTCGGAATATCGACTCCGAGAGACTTCAACAAAATTTGGCCTTCATCTGATAGCTCACAGGGACCTTCAGCGATTTTTTCCGCCAAGCTCTGCCACTCACTCGCAATGAAGTTTAGAGTTTTAAGCTCCTGCTGCTGTCTCTCAAGCTCTCGTTCGAGGCTCTGCGTATAGCCTCGATGTTTGAGCCGTGAATATAGCGATTCCAGGTTTCTTTGTTTAAGTGACTCCAGCAGGGCTGATTCCCTTAGCCGGAAGTCTATTAAATAAAGAGCTTCCTCACGCTTCAATAAGTCTTCCGCAAGCGTAGAAACGTGATTTGATGGCACTACCACCTTTCTGCGACGCACGGAAGTGCGCCGGATTTGGTTGGAAACCATGATCGCCCCTACGCCTCGGTAGGCAAACAATCTTGCTCTGGTGCATCGGCTACAGCGACGCGATAGCTTTCGTTTTGACCTCGCTGCTGTAGCAGCAGGTGCATTTGCGATCGTTTGATTAGATCTTGCTGTGCAAGATCTAATATGCCCTGGGGTAGCATATAGGAACTCCTTGTTGAAAGGGTGAATTCCCGCCTTGGCACTGAGGCAACTTTACTAGGGGAGCAACAGCGGAGGGGCGGGTTTTCGGTTTTTAGAAACTCAAGATATCTAATACTGACCTCGTATCGTCGAGCAATTCGCTCACGGTATCGAGGTTTTTTGCTGCCTCCACGGAATCCTTGGAGGCAGATACAAACAAAGGTTGAGTGGTGGGCTGATGTAATTCATGACTGTTAGACCGATGGATTATTGGGACAGGGTAGGACGGTTCGTTGAATTCTAAATAGGTTCAACAAAATCAGTCAACCTGGAAAAATTCATAAAATTTAAGAAAATCGATAAAATTTTCTGTGGCCTTCTGTAGAACTAGAACCATCTATCCTAAGGTATACAAGGATTCTGGGACTTAGCTAAAACTCTTTCTGGGAGAGAGTTTCAATTTTGACTCGACTTTAAACTTAATAAAATATTTAGACTTATTTTTTTCTACGGATAAAAAATTATCCCTTAAAGTGACATTTAATACAAAAGTTGAGTCAACAGAAACCGACTGAGGAATGTTGATGTCAAGTGCGATCGCCCTAGCGACTGCTCGGCGTGGGTGCCTTGCACTGGAGAAGCGGTGGGCTTGCGGTGGTGGGCTGGTGAACCAGCATTAAGAGAATCGCCTTGAATCTGGAACAGCAACAAAGCGATGATATCATAAAGTCTCGCACCTATGCACTAGTGCGGGACTTTATGTGTGGAATTTATAGGAAGATGGAGCAAGAGTCAGTGAACGCAAGTACCCCAGTGCCAACCAGCAAACCGAGAATTAACAGCAATATAGATCCTCAGTTGTATGAACTGCTTTGTTTCTTTATCGCTCTACGTCGAGAAAAAAACATAAGCTACAGTCAGAGCAAAGCCATTGAAGAGTGTTGCAATGCATTTTTGAGTTTGGGCAAAGAACGCATTGAGAAAATATGCAGACTGGCAGAAGCTGATCTACGATCACCCAGCGATTACGCTCAGCTATTACTAAAACAAGCACTGGATGAAATTGAGGAGCCCAAGTAAGTAAAATCTTCCTGACAAGGTGTTTAGGCAAAAGTTGAGGGCTACCCATTTTAGCTAGCCATGCTTTGAAGAATAGATAAAAGCCAGTACTCTTGTCTCAGTTGACTTTTAAAGCGATCACAGCTTTAACTAGATCAAAGGTTTTTGCAACGTCTACCCTCTAGAGAGCGTTTCAGGTTAAGCCTAGAGCGTTGCAACCAAAGCTTTCCACATTAGAGCGAGGCAAATTTATGTAAAAAATTCTTTAAACGCCAAAAAACCCCGACTGGTCGAAGAGTCAGGGCTTTAAGCGGACAAGCACTTCCAATATTTCAGGTGGCTTGAACCAGATTGCTTTTTCGCAGGCAGTGGGTTTGAGTCTCCAAAGGAGCCGTATGTCTATCTTACATCAAGTAGCGTACTGGTCAAGGTTTCCTATGGAAATTTTGGCTGACGGCTCCCTATCTCGCTACAAACGATAGGGACTCATTAGTCATGTACTCACTCCACATGGAGGTCGCCCGTGACCTCCGCTCGTAGCTTCGTACCCACACGCCAGGGCAACCCTTGCCTGATTTGCGGTGACACCAAAGGCAAATGCCGCCAAACTGCTGAAGCCCTGAACCTCTGCATGGAGGTGTCCGGCACTTTGCCAGGGTTCAAATACCTCGGTCAAACCAAAAATGGACTCTGGGCTAAGTACCTCCTCGATGACGGCACTGACCGAACACAAGAAGAGCGAGAGCAACACTTTCACGAGCAACAGCAGCTCCGCGCCTCACGCGCCGCAGCCGAAGCCCAGCGCCATGCCGATGCACTGCCAGCCCATGAGAGAGATCGCCTTTACGCTCAGCTCCTCAATCAGCTCTCCCTTCATCCTGCCGACCGAGCTGACCTACACCGTCGCGGCATCACCGATGAGCAGATCAAAGCGTTGGGCATCCGCTCCGTTGAACAATGGCAACCACTAGCGCAAGAGCTATCTCATGCTCTGCCAGGGCTAGGCTTGGATGGGCGATCGCTCATCACACCCAGGCCAGGGTACTTGTGTCCCATCCGTGATGTTGATGGGCTGATTGTTGGATTTCAGATCCGCGCCAGAGCTTCAGGGGGCAGACGCTATTACTGGCTCACAGGCAAGACTAAGAAAAGACCCAATGGGCCAACGCCTCACCTATCCAATGGTGAGCTACCGCTAGTCGTCCATCGGCCTGTGTTGATTCAGAGAGAAGCGATCGCCCTAGTCGAAGGGACAGGTGCAAAGCCTTTCATCCTGGCCCAGAAGCTCGGACTCGTCACCATTGGCGCAGCAGGGGGGCAGTTCGCGGCTTCTCCTGAGACATTGAAGCTCACGCTGGAGCGGTTAGGCATCAAGGACATTGAGTTCTACCCTGATGCGGGTGCCGTTCAGAATCAGTCTGTCCTTCGACAGTACCGCAGCGCTTTCAAGCTGCTGAAGACTTGGGGCTATTCCGTCCAGATTGCCTGGTGGGGGCAAGAGGATAAGCGCGTTCACCCTGACATTGACGAGCTGGACGACTTGGGGCAGATTCAGCTTTTGTCCCTGGCTGAATTTGAGGCGATCGCCGCCAAGTACAGCCGGCTGCTGCATAAGCTTAAAGCTGCCCTTTCTAAGTTTGCAAGACCTTTATCACCCCCTCAAGGGTTTGGAGAATCTAATGAGCAACAGAAAGCCCAGAAAGCTAACCCAAAAGCAGAAGAACAGCTTGAGGGCGTCAATGAAATCTCTACTCGAAGTGTTTCAACTCGCAGAGCAAGAAGGCGCACTAGAGCAAAGACTGAACGAATTATTAGAAGGGCTACAAGACAGCATTACCGTTCCCGTTTGCGACTGGAAAACTATCGAGGACGCGCTCGACGCACTCATCGACGGTACTCTATCCCAGGAGGCAGCAGCACACAAAATAGCAATGGAGACAACGGGTCTTGCTTTTCTCCAACGCCTCTAATCCTTGAATATAAACCAGGCGATCGCCTCCAGACCTGGAAAGACGCTGCGGCTAGCTACCGCTATATCCTGGACATCTCCCCACCAGGCACAGGCAAGAGCTACGACAGCGGCCGCGTTACGCCCGATGACTTCGATGTGCAGCAGGTCATCTATTTATCCGACCAACATCGCAACCCTACCGTTGATACTTTAGGTCGGGACAATGGCTGGCTTGATCTAGAGGCACGACACGGCGGACTGAAACGAGCTGCCACAACCAGCGGCTCCCGACTTCAGCGCTCCAGCCCAGGCGATATCCCCTCCGTTGCCCCCAACTGTAGCCGAATGGGGGTCTTGAACACTCTACGAGATAAGAATGTCTCTGGGGCGGATACGGCAAACCTCATCTGTGGCACCTGCATTCTGCGTGAAGCCTGCATCAATGCCGATGGCCCTGGCTACGGCTATCTCAACCAGCGCCGCAATACCCTTGGCGCTCCGCTGCTCAGGGCACACCCTGACTCACTGCCCAATCCTGATGACTTTTCCTTTGATGAAACCCTGCTCATCTGGGATGAACCAGGCCACAACTTTAAGGTCAAGCAGTCCATTCAAGTGACTTACGCTGACCTACAGCAAACGATCGCCGCACTCATGCCCTACCCTGAGCCATTCAGTACGGTGCAGCCTTTACTCACGGCACTGCTGCCGCTACTGGATGGGTCGCTCAAGCTCGGTCGCTACGGCATGGATTTCACCGAATTTAAGGGACGGTTGCCGGATGTCGCTCAGGTGGATGTGGCAGCTATCTCACAGCTCTTGATGCCGCATCTCGGTTTCTTGAACGCTACTTCTGACTATGGTGTTGACCTGGCAGATTTACCCAAGGAGCTACGCAAGCGATTCACGGAGCAAGATTCACAGGTTGCGTCCCAGGCCAGGGAACAGGTCATTAAGCAATGGTTGGCTCCCATGCTCAGGATATTGCAGGGGGCGTTGGGCTGTGTCCAGGCCAATCGCTTCGGACTGACGCTCACGCTGCCCACGTTCCGACATCGGACTTTAGCTCAATCAGCATCGGCCAATGTATTCCTTGACGGTACCCTTTCCCGCGAAGACCTGGCGCTGAAGTTGGGCTGTGCGCCTCACGAGATTCAGGTCGTGCGTCAAGCTATTCCCACCACCACCAATCTCGACATTATTCAGGTGAGCGATATCGGTCGCGCTGGCATGAGTCGTGGTGGGGATCAGATTAAGCGCACTGGGGCGATCGTTCAGCATTTCCAAGCCCAGGATGAGACAACCAGGGTCATGGACTACAAGAAGTACGAGGCTGATGGTGCCTGGTGGAGAGATTCACGGGGGGTCAATGATTTCCTGGAAGTAAAGACCCTGATCCTCATTGGTGCTCCTTGTCGGAATCTGAATGATCTTGCGGCTGAGTTTGCCGTGGTGACGGGGGGCTATCCATCCGTGGATGACTCAGCCTTTACCGCGTTTGTGAATCGGGCGGTGCTGGCCGAGATTCATCAGGCGATCGGCAGGCTCAGGGCACATCGCAGAACCGATGAATCCTTAAAGGTCGTGCTGCTCTCCAATATCGAGATGGATATTCCAGTCGTGCAGCTCCAGGCAAAAGATCTGACGATTGATGCCGCTCACAAGACCGAACGGGTACAGATTGTCATTGAGCAAGCCATTCTTGAGCTGCGGCGTGAGGGTAAAAAGATCACTCAGCAGTTAGTCTCGGCGCTGACATCCATACCCAGAGGAACGATTGCGCGATATTGGCGACTGTTCATTTCGCTTATAGATAGTTTTGATAGCAAAATGAACAATTTTGAAAATGCTTCAACCGCAGACCAGGAAAGCAATCAAGCGATTTCAGGTGTCTTGAATCAACTGGCGGATTTACCGATGGAGGAGCTACTACCAAGTCTCAATGAGGTGTTTTTCGACTGGCTCAAGCCGCATCAGTGGGCGGAGGTGTGGGAGGGGGTCAATGCGTCTGCTCAGATGGCGATTTTGCAGGGGCTGGCGCTAGTGGTGCCGGAGAAGATGTTGGCTGGAGCAGGGCGGTAGTGGGGCTGATCTGTCTTGCCAGGGGCTACAGACAGAGACAAGGCCAGCCCATATTCAGGATGCCCAAGGCTGGTCTGAGATATAGCGAATGCCTAGCTTGGGTTGCTGATGAACTTCAGCATTAGCCAAAGCGCCGCTCAGGAATCATGCTTTTGGTCTGCTTTGCCTGGTATGTTTGCCAGAGGTCCGCAAGCGGTCTTGCCAACTTACGCTTTCGAGGCTTCACTTGATACATGCGGCGAGGTCTGCCCTTGCCAACACTCAGCCAGTAGCTTTCTACGAAACCTTCGCCTTCGAGAAACTTCAATGCAGTGATCAGCACAGTCTCAGAGAGTCTATAACCAGCATTTTCTTCCTCAATATTCTGCATCATTTCAACTCCGAAGGATTCCCCGCGTTCTAACAACGTGGAGAGTATGTAGCACACCGCCATTTCTTTCGTTAAGTAAAAAGGTTTTGGTGCTTCAAAATAGTGATGAATATCTTGAAGTTTCATACGGAAGCCTCATAGAAGTGGGCGGCTGAGGAATTTAAGATACCTGAAAGGATTGTTGTGGGGGCTACTTGGGTAAGTAATGAGCGCACTGGGCTGGAACGAGCAACTCAGCACGATCTAGGCAATGTCACAATCCATCAATTGATACTCAAGATGCCGACATCTTAGAGTAAAAGTATCAATCTTGGGAAGCTCAACCGCTCAGCAGCTCCACGCTCAGCAAGGGCAAGCGTCAGCTCAAGCCTATGCTAAGAATGCGATCACCTTTGCGATGAAGTATCACCAGGTTCCTCAACCTGCGGTGAGTCAGCGATCGCCGCAGATGAGTCAGGGGCGCTGGATGGTGCGGTGCGGGAGTGCGAGGGTGCGGGGGCTTATGGCGATGGGGTAAGGTAGCGAGGCATGGGCGCGGATTTTGGGGGCGGCGAATAGGGTTGGGGGCGCGTTTGCTGATCGTTTTGCCTGAGTGCGAGCGCAGGTATTGCGGGGGCGGTAGTGGCTGACGGGTATGTGAGGGTGACTCTCCTTTAAGCCCAAAAGCTGCTTATAATTCGCGGCTGTCTTAAATTCTTAATAATGGCCACGGAAAGTGATTCAGCCTGCTCCGCTTCTGGCTGCATAACCACCAAACAGTCGAATTTGTTTCCTCCTAAGTCTTTCGCTTGTTTTGAGGATTCACTACAGCCTTGAAACCTAACCCTCCGATAATTGCCGCAAGAATTAATCTCATCCAATGAGTTTGCTCGATTTTTTCTGAGAAGCTGCTCGCTTGAGGGTTTTTAATAAAGCTATTTACACGAGTGGCAATGCTCTCTTTCCTTGAAACGCTGCCATTGTAGGATACGGTAAGCTCATCACGCTCTGTACGAAGTATGAGTAAGTACGACACTCGGCCACTCTTTTTTCTCCTCTGAACTTCAGCTTGAAGAAGTTCTTGAACGGGAATGGAGACTCTTTTAACTCCATCCCATCTGAGACGTTCCACGCTGCAAGTTTGAAGCGTCCGGTCACAAGTTAACGTATCTAGATCTCTATTTGGTAGGGCAATGATCATCAAAAGGGATAGTCCGATGCAAAACCACCCAATTATTTGCTTACTTTTCATGACACCTTGAACCCTGCTTAGATCATCATTGAGTCTTAAGGACAGATTTAGAGAATAAGTGGTGGTCGTCTAGTTCGTTTGAAACACAGACGATCTGATACACCCACTCTTGAGAATCCAACCGAAACAAGCATCGAATGGTTCTTCCCCTGATTTTCAATTATGGCGGTTTTAATGTTGCAATATCCCACGCTAAGTTTCCTCTAGTATCCCAACCGCTGCCCACGCCCAAACTCAAGCATCGCTAAAGTCAACTCCCCCCTAGCCAAACCAGCGCACTGCGATCACCCCTCCCGCCAAGCACCAGCTCGTCTCTCGTCAGTCATCCACCCCGCATCCGCCAGCGCCCGTCTAGCCATATCCCTGCGATCGCCCCACCCCCCCCAACCACAGCAAACCCCCGGCCAACTTCTGCCAGCACGAGCAGTGCGATCGCTCAGCAACCCGCAAGCGATCGCACTACTTTGGCTAAGCAATGGAGAAGGCGATCGCGCTTAGGTGCGGCGACCTGGAAACAAGGGCAGCTATCGGCATGAGGGCTACCGCTTGAGCGATCGCGTATCGAAAGCAAAGCCCTGGCCTTGGCGATCGCCTCGCTACAGCTAAACGATCACCATCGCCCCAGCCATAACCCGCCTAATCCTATGCAAATTTGCGGCATAGCAGCGAGTGGGTGTTGTTTCCCTGCGTTGGGAACTGGTGCCGGAATCTGGGGGTTTTGCGTGGGTTGGGTGTGTGCGGTGGCTTTGCTGTTGAGGGCTTTGTTTGGGGCGAGGTTATATTGGCTAAAACGTAAACTAGATTATCACTATTGCACCAATGTACAATAGTGATAATCTAGTTTAGTGAAAAAATGCTCTTGCATTTTTGTGAAGTAGTTGTATAGTTGTTTCTTGTAATGCTGATTTAGTAGAAATCTAGAAATCAGGTAATGAATAATGGTTTATGAATCCCCAACTCTAGTCCCTTTGGGGCTTGCAGGTGGTCAAGGTAAGACAACAGTGGCGCTGATGACAGGTCGAATCTTAGCTAAGCTTGGCATTCCTGTGTTGTTTATAGATGCAGATCCACAGGCTAGTCTGACAGCATTTCTAGGTATTGAAACAACAGAACGACCAACTTTGCTCGAAGTCTTGACAAGATCAGCAGCAAAAGTGCCGCTTTACAGCGCGATTCATGAAGTTCCAGGGTGTGAGAATTTGTTTCTGATTCCTGCTAATGATGAGCTTGAAAGTGCTAATCATGCTCTCGCCGCCTCTGGTATGAGCATTAATGTTCTCCGAAAGCGGCTGTATCAAATTGATGAAGATGTAGCAGAGAATGAAAAGATTGTTCGTAATTTTGGGCTAATCATTGTGGATCCGCCACCTGAGCGCTCTCATTTAGCCTTAACAGCGCTCGGATCGGCTGATTGCTGGGTCATACCAGCAGAAGCAAATATCAAGGGAGTTAAATCGCTTCAGAGAACAAAAGAATTGGTTGAATCCTGCTCCGCAATGGTTCCGAATGGTGAGTTACTAGGAGTTATGCCGTTCAGAGCTAAATGGGTTGGACTTAACCCAACGGCTACCACAAGGGAGGCTATTGAAGTTATGAAAGTGATTGTGGGGACAGACAAGGTGCTTCCTCATATTCTTGAAAGCGATGTTTACAAAAAAGCAATTAACGACCAAATCCTTCCAAGTGAACTAAATAAGTCTGATTTGGAGTATCCCATAAAATTTTTAATCAATCTTATAAAAAAAAGACTTGGGCCATTTGCAGAAAAGGTAGCTGATTTGGAGGGTATTGCAGCATGAGCTTGATGGACAAAATTCGTAAAGAGTCTGAAGCGCCTAGTGTTGTTATCGTAAAACGTGAAGATCCTCTTCTTGATGAATTTCATATTGAACATGATGAATTAGGCAGTCAGACTCCCATTCAATCTGCTTCATTTGAAGAGAGTTTGCTTAAAGAATTGGAAAAAATACCCTTGGTCTCTTCAAAAAAAGTAGGGGTCAGGCTTGAGGAAAAGATCCTTTCTGATATTCAAGACTTATGCAGAGACAATAACATCACCGTGGAGACTTTACTTGAATCATTCTACGAAACATGTATTTCGCGGGATTCAATAATGAAGTTGGTCATTAAAGATGCACAAGCAAGAATGAAACGAAGGACGAGAGCCGGAAACATCAGGTCGACGTTGACTAAGTTTAGAAATATACAAAACCACTGATGAGCAATATGACTATTGCACCAAAGTACAATAGAGCAAATGTGAAAATGAAGAAAAGTGGTATCGTACTACTTCAGTTTTGCTAAAGCTCTTAGCCTAAACCTTTATCCAATCATAAAACCCAAGATGTACAATGTAACTATTGCACCAAACTAAAATATCACTAAAGTACAATAGTGTTAATCCACGAATGGCTAAAAGTAGTAATGTGTGATTGTGGTTTTGCTCATCATTTAGCCTCAAGACCATTCCTGCCATGCATTCGCAAACCCACAGAGCAACGATCACCTCTCCCCCTGAAGCGTCAGCCAATCTCGATCACCCAGCTCTCGCCAACCGATGGCGCGTGGGCAGAAGCAAAGTCTAAAGTTGAGCTTGGGCTATTGCTGGAGAGCTGGCCGAGGCTTGTGCGTTAGTGAAGCGCGGGAAAGGCGATCGCCCTGGCCTCTGCTGTGCCCTCGTCTGCTTGGTCTTCGCAGCTTTGGAAATGCGATCGCCTTCTATAGCTAATCCAAGGTGGTGCCGGAGGTGCTGTCATTTCTGGCAAAGCGGCAGTTAGGGCGATCACCCACTTCAAGCAAAAGCGATCGCCCATCATCCGCTTGCCGCCTCATACGCTAGCTAGACGTGATTCCAGAACTGATTCATTGAAGAAGCGGTCTTCATCCAACTCGTTCGAGACTTGGGCCACTTGATAGTCCCATTCTTGAGCGCTGAGCCGAAAAGAAGCCTCAACAATCCGTGTAGGGTATTCAACGCCGTTCCAGTGCAGCGTGACAAACTCATATAGCTCGAAATTTGGTGCCGGAATTTGGATTGTCTCACTCATTGAAGTACCCCAACGACGACACTTTCAACATCATAAAACCCCCCGCTCTGCCGTAGCCCAAACCCACCCAGCAGCCCCGCCAGCCAAAGCTTCACCAACGTCAACCCAGTGCCCTGCTGAAGCTGAGAGATCGCCG
>JAKRSB010000085.1 GCA_022402525.1 Thermosynechococcaceae cyanobacterium MS004 | reverse complement strand
TTTGGGAGAGGGGTTTGGGGTGAGGGGCTTCAAGTGCATCATCGAACTCACGTCAACCTCAGTCTCGTCAGCAAAGCCCATTCCATTCATCCCAGCTATTCATTCCAGTCATTCATCTCATCCATTCATCATGTCTCGTCGATCGAGGCTAACGTTTCACGTCACCTTACGCGCCATCCATGCCTAAACGCTCTGCTGAGACTGATTCCACAGCCGCTGCTCCCAATCTTCCGCTACAGCGCTGGCAAATTTGCCCTGCATCCAAAGAGGCAGTTCAGCGGATTGCTGAGGCAACGGGTCTGCTGCCCATCTTGGCGCAAGTGCTGATCAATCGCGGCATTGAAACACCCGATGCAGTCCAGGCCTTTCTTGCGCCAGAGTCTCAGGTTTTACCCTCACCCCTAGAAGAATTTCCCGATCTGGCCGTTAGTCTAGAGCTGTTGGAGCAGGCCATTCTGGATCAGGAAAAAATCTTGATCTGCGGCGACTATGATGCGGACGGCATGACCAGTACCGCCCTCCTGTTGCGATCGCTCAGAGCCCTAGGCGGACAGGTAGAATACGCCATTCCCAGCCGAATGACGGAAGGCTATGGTATCAATCAGCGCATGGTTGAAGAATTTGCCGCCGAGGGGGGACGGCTGGTATTGACCGTAGATAACGGCATTGCTGCCCAAGAGCCGATCGCGATCGCCCGTCAGCTCGGTCTGGCCGTGATTGTGACCGACCACCACGACTTACCCCCCCAACTTCCACCCGCCAACGCGATTCTGAATCCTAAGCTGTTACCCAAGCAATCTCTCTATAGTGGGCTGGCAGGTGTGGGAGTGGCCTACATACTGGCGGCGGCCCTGGCGCAGCAGATGGGGCAAACCCAAAACCTTGTTGCGCCGCTGCTGGAGCTATTTACCCTAGGGACGATCGCCGATCTTGCACCCCTGGTGGGCGTCAATCGGCGCTGGCTACAGCGTGGCCTGAAGCGTCTACCCCATTCTCAGTTGACGGGGGTGCGGGCGCTCATTGAGGTGTCCGGCAGTGGGACAACTGCCAAGCAAGCCTTTAAACCAGAAACCATTGGGTTTCGCCTTGGCCCCCGCATTAATGCCGTGGGGCGCATTGGCGACCCGCAAACGGTCATTGAGCTACTCACCACCCAGGATGAAGCGATCGCCCAGGCTCGTGCCCTAGAGTGCGAACAGGCCAATCAGCAGCGCCAGCAGCTCTGCCGCGATATTGAAGCCGAAGCGATCGCCTTTGTGGAGTCCAGCAGCACCCTAGCACCGACAGAACATCGGGTTTTGGTCTTGATTCAAGGGGGCTGGCATCACGGTGTCATTGGCATTGTGGCCTCTCGTCTCGTTGAGCGCTACGGTGTACCCGTCTTCATTGGCACCTTTGAAGATGAAGCTCAAACCCTCATTCGCGGCTCGGTGCGGAGTATTCCTGAGTTTGATGTGTTTGAGGCATTGCAGTTCTGCCATGACCTGCTCGATAAATTTGGCGGACATCCTGCGGCGGGTGGTTTTACGCTCCAGGCCGAGAACTTACCCGCCCTGCGATTGCGTCTCAGGGAATTTGCCCATCGCCACCTCCAGCCAGCCCACCTGAAACCCCTCGTCAAGATTGATGCTCAGGCGGACTTTTCTGAAATCAACTGGGAACTTTATTCTCAAATGGATCGGCTCCAGCCCTGCGGGATGGGCAATGCAGAGCCAACCTTCTGGACGCCCCAAGTTCAGGTTTTAGAGCAGCGGATTGTCGGTCAGGCTCATCTAAAGATGACGATCACCCAAGGTCATAATCGCGACAGGAAAGAGAGCCAAAAAGAGAGCCCAAAAGAGGGCCCAAAAGAGGGCCAAGTCTTTAGCGCGATCGCCTGGCGCTGGGCAGAATACCATCCCCTGCCTGCCCAGGTCGATGTGGCCTATCGGCTGCGCGAAAATACCTGGAATGGCGAAACGAACCTAGAGCTAGAGATTGTAGGCGTTCGCCCCGCCAGTCCAGTGTCCGCAGCCGCTCCATCCATTCCGTCCAGGATCAGTCCCCCCGACCCAGCTTCAGCACTAGAGCTGGATCAGGTATCGGTGGAGCCCTCCAAAATAGTGCCAAACCCGCAGCCCGAACCCATGCGATCGCCACTCCTGCCCAGCACCGAGCCAATCATTTACTGTCCACCCCCCCCGATGCGTCCCGACCAGCCCTTGACTTGGCATACCATCGAATATCTAGATCGCCTGCTGCCCAAGCTTTCCGGTGACGTCCTGCTCTATGGCTATCAGCGCCCCTATGTTGCAGCCCAAGACCTTGACGGGACGCTGACCTATGACCGCCCTCAGGGGATTTGCCAAACTCTACTGCTCTGGACGCTGCCGCCCTCACGGACTCACCTCGGCTGGCTGCTAGCACTCGCCCAGCCCACCACAATTTATTTGCGCAACCGCATCCCAAAGCTGCCCGATGCTGCAACCCTGCGATCGCAGCTCTCCTTTCAAATCATCAAAAACCCTGAAGCCAAGATCAATCTCCTCGATCTTGGCCAAAAATGGTGGGTAGCACCCAGCACAATGATTGCTGCGTTGAGAGAAATGGACTATCCCTGCGACAGTTTTGCCCCAACGGACGCTCTAGAGCAGGAACTCCAAAGACTAGAGCGTTGGTATCTATGTCCAGCCCAGCGTCTTGCTCAAATTTTTTAGGCTGCGTATTAAATGTCAAGGGGTTAGGCTGCGCTGCAGACTTTATTTGGGAGGTACGCAGCCTGTCCGCAGGATTGATTGATTTGCTGACCTCCGCGATGCATTCCTCAACGAGTTCCGCAATGAAAAATCCAGAGGGAGTTCAGGGATTTTCTCAATCAATCCGTTTGTCAGTCCACTGAGGCCGTTCGTCCCGATGCGCTATACGCCCGAAAGAGCTTTGAGCGGCGCTGCAAGGGACTCCAGACTGGTCAAAACCTTACCTGACTCAGGCTTTGCTTCGCTGAGTTCGGTCTGAGCTTTTCCTAGTCCTTCATTGATCGCTTTGTAGCTCTCTGGCGACTTCTTCTCGACCTCTTCTCTCATCTTTCCCCAAGCGCCCTGAACCTTGGTGATTTCATCTTTGGCTTTGGCAAAGTCTCCAGCCTTGACGGCAGTGGTGGTAGCGGCTACGCCCGTGATGATCGTGGGTACGCCATCTTTAATGGCCATGACGTTCTTGGCCATCGCTTTGCCTTTTTCTAGGGTGTTGGCCACAGAGTTTTGCCCTGCTGTTTGGGCTGGAGCATCTTTCCCACCATCCGTAACGGTTTTTGTTTCTTCTCCGCAGCCTGTTAGAGTGCTAAGACTTAGCGCGGCAATGACTAAAGTGGACTTAAATAGATCCATTGTGGTTATTTCACCTATTAATAACGATTTATCAGTGAATACAGGGTTTTTAAAGCGAACCGACTGATTGGCACCTATGGTACACGGGTTTTGCTGTTTTTGTATATTTGATTACTTTTTATTCATATACTCCTGGGCCAGTGCTCCGTCAATATTTTTCATCCATGTTTTTTCTGTTTTTTTTAGGATGTAGGGCCGTACCCCCTCCTTTCTGTGGCCTTTAGAAAGAGAATGTCAGTAGGAAAGGTGCTCGATGGGAGCGCAAAGAGCAGCTCGGCACAGGAGGCGCATCATTTTGGCAAAGTTTTATTCTGCATTGACGCAGTCGCTGATGGGGTTTATTCAGGAGCAGTCTATTTTCTTTGTGGCGACTGCACCCCAGCAGGGCCGGGTGAATCTTTCGCCCAAGGGCATGGATACCTTTCGCTGCCTGAGCGATCGCGAGGTCGCCTATCTAGATCTCACCGGAAGCGGCAATGAAACCAGTGCCCACCTGGAAGAAAATGGTCGGCTGACGATCATGTTTTGCAGTTTTTCGGCAGAGCCGTTGATTTTAAGGCTGTATGGCCAGGGGAAAGTGGTGCGTCCCCGATCTCCAGACTGGGCTGAAGTGCTTCAGTACTTTGAGCCTCTACCGGGAGTACGCCAAGTGATTGTGATGCAGATTGAGCAGGTACAGACTTCCTGTGGGTTTGCCGTGCCCAGGATGGAAGTCCTGGGGGAGCGAACAACGCTGAAGGACTGGGCGCAACAAAAAGGTGCAGAAGGTCTACAAGCGTATTGGCAAGCTAAAAATCAGGTCAGCATTGATGGGCTGCCGACCCATATTTTTGAATAAGCCCTCCATCAAAATGGCTCCAATCTTAGGGAAATCATGAGGGAGATTATGAGGGAGATCAAAGTTTCCCTGTCGGTCGTGGTTCCGGAACGGCTTAAAATAAAGCTTCCCTGTTTTGTTTATTCCGGAAACGCCCATGACGCCGCGCCCCGAACCAGCCCGTCCCAAGGTGATTGTGCTAGATGATGACCCCACAGGCTCCCAGACGGTTCATGGCTGTCTCTTGCTGATGCAGTGGGATATAGAAACCCTGCGGATTGGCCTTGCAGATGCTTCCCCCATCTTTTTTATCTTGACCAATACCCGCGCCCTGACCCCAGAAGCAGCGGCGCAGGTGACGCAAGAGGTTTGCCAAAACTTAAAGACGGCGATCGCGGCAGAGGGCATTCAAGACTTTTTGGTGGTTAGCCGTTCGGATTCCACCCTGCGCGGCCACTACCCCATCGAAACCGATGCGATCGCAGAGGCATTGGGGCCTTTTGATGCACATTTTTTGGTGCCAGCCTTTTTTGAAGGTGGTCGGTTCACCCGCGACAGCATTCACTACCTCATTGTGAATGGTGTTCCAACCCCCGTTCATCAAACGGAGTTTGCTAAGGACTCGGTCTTTGGATATCGCCATAGCTACCTGCCAGACTATGTCGAGGAAAAGACACAGGGGCGAATTAAGGCCAATACGGTCGAACGTTTTTTGCTGAAGGATACCCGCACTGGCACCTTGGAGCGGTTAATGGCGCTGCACCATAATGCCTGCGGTGTGGTGGATGCCGAACAACAATCTGACCTGGATCGCTTCGCCCAAGATCTGTTGACCGCTGCCGCCCAGGGCAAACGCTTCTTATTTCGCAGCGCAGCCAGCCTGCTGACGGCCTTAGCTCAACTCCCGCCCCAGCCCGTAGCCGCTGAACAGATGGCGCAGTATGTGCGCGGCGGCAAGCCAGGGGTCTTTATTGTGGGATCTCATGTCCAGAAAACCACTGAGCAGCTTACGCACCTTCTCAATCAGCCTTCTAGCACCTCCACCGTTACAGGCCATCCCATTGGCCATCCCATTGCTGATATTGAGGTCGCGGTGGGCTTGTTAAAAGACCCCGACATGTACCCAAAGCTGCTGAAAGCCACCCTTCAGGCCGTCCATGCAGCCTATCAGCAGGGGAAAACTCCTGTGGTCTATACCAGCCGCCAAGAGCTTCAGTTTGCTGATGTAGAGACTCGTCTAGCGTTTGGTGTGACGGTTTCGGCACTACTCATGGATATTGTCCAGGGTTTACCTGCTGATATTGGCTATCTGGTCAGTAAGGGAGGCATTACCTCTAATGACGTTTTGAGTAAAGGGTTAAAGCTTAGAACTGCTCGCCTTCTCGGCCAAATTTTACCGGGCTGCTCCGTGGTGCGTACTGCGCCCGACCACCCTCAGTTTCCAGATTTGCCCGTGGTACTGTTTCCTGGCAATGTGGGGGATGCCGCTGCCCTGACAACGATACATCAGCGCTTTACTGCCCATCAGTAAGGGCGCAAGAAGACTGTGGCATAATGAATCGGCAATCCTTTCAGGCGCTGGCGATGGTTTCTGCTGTAGATATTCCCCTTCACTCAGTTGAGCATTCAAGTCAGCCTTCAAGTCAGTCTCTCAATCAACCGGCTGACCTCGCGCTCCAGGTTCCAGATCCAGCCGATGAAGCACTGTCAGACTTTGATTTTTTGGCGCAGGTTGAAACGGTCTGGCAGATTTGCGATCGCTTTGACTTGCAAACCGAGGTCTGGCGGGGCCGTATTTTACAGGCGGTGCGCGATCGCGAAAAACGCGGAGGGGAAGGACGGGGGGCTGGGTTTCTCAACTGGCTGCAAAACCATGAAATCAGTAAAACCCAAGCCTATCGGCTCATTGAGTTAGCCAATAGTGCCGACGCCATGCTGGAGCAAGGCATCCTCGAAACCGAGTCCTTGAACCGTTTCAGTAAGTCAGCCTTTCTTGATACAGCCCAGGCCGAACCAGAGGTTCAGCAGCTGATTGCAGAATCTGCCCGGGACGGCAAGCGCATCACCCGCCGCGAAGTGCGCCAGCTCTCGGACGACTGGACCGCAATGTCCTCCGAACTTATCCCCGCCGAAATTAAGACAAAAGCTGCCGACAATACCATCCCCACCCGCTATCTTGCCCCCCTCGCCCACGAGCTTGAAAAGCTCCCTGCCGAGCATCAGGTCATTTTGCAGCAGGAACTCTCCGCCAGCCCAGATGTCGATACGCTTAAGCAGGTCACCGCAGAGGCCAAAAACCTCGCCAAATACCTCAGCGCAGCGACCCATGTTCAGGCACTGGAGAAAAGCGGGGTTAACTTAGAAGAAGCCTTAGAAGAAGCCCTACGGGTTGGCTGCCTCAATGCAGCCGCAGATCTGGTGCATCAGGCCGCTCAGCTAGAACAGGCGATCGCCAAACTCTACACCACCTGGAAGCGCGTCAATAAGCTCTCAGATCGGCTCTATGTTGATAGCGGTGCCAGTACTCCCCAACTTCGTCAGCTCCTCCAGGGACTAGAAACCCTCACCAGCGATACCCTAGAGCTAGAGTGGGGGGCAGGAGAAGACAGCGTCCACTCCACCTTTATTCGTCTCAAGGTTCTCTCGGAAGCGCATGACCCAGCCGCACCCTAAAGCCTATCCGTCCGAAGAGCCACACCTGCCCCATTCGGACTTGCCCCATTCGGACTTGCCCGATTTAGACTTGCCCGATTCAGACGTTTATATTCTGAACTGGGGCACCCTGGATCGCTATATTTTGAGGGCGCTGTGGCTTCCCTTCTGGCTGAGCGTCAGCGCGTTTTTGAGTATTAGCCTCACCTTGGGCACCGTCTTTGATCTACTGCGCAAGGTATCCGATAAAGGACTGCCGCTCAAGACTGCCCTACAGATTTTTGGACTTCAAATTCCAAATTTCTTAGTTTTGGCGTTGCCGATGGCCATGCTGCTCTCTTGCCTCATGGTTTATAACCGCCTCGCCCGCACCTCCGAAACGATCGCCTTTCGGAGCTTAGGGGTGAGCGCGGTGCGGCTTGCCGTGCCGGGACTGCTGATGGGGTTATGGGTCACAGCGGCCACCTTTATGGTGAGTGAATTTATCGTGCCCAGCGCCAACTGGCAGGCCAGCCAGCTCACGGATCAGGCGCTTCAGCAGGTGAAGCCTGCCTACCGGGACAAAAATATTTTTTACCGTGAGTTTCAAGATGACCGCCTCTCGCGGGTGTTTTATGCAAGGCGCTTCAATGGGGAAGTGATGCAGGACTTGACCATCATGACCTTTAGCCAGGGGCTGCTGGCTCAAATTTTGGTCACGGAGTCAGGTCAGTGGAACCCCGTCTCTCAAATGTGGGATTTACTCAAGGGCACTACCTATTCTCTAGGTGAGGATGCCCTCACCTACCAAAACATCAATACCTTTGGCAAATTTTCTTTAGATCTATCTCGCGCCCCTCTCGACCTGGCGACTGAGGTGCGCCGTGCTGATGAGATGGGCATTCTTGATACCTATCAGTACTGGCGTTTAGTGAAGGGCACGGGGGACACGCGGCAGACCCGTCAACTAGATGTCCGGTTTCAGACAAAGCTGGCGTTTCCCTGGGTATGCTTGGTGTTTGCCCTAGTTGGAGCGGCGCTCGGTCTACAGCAGCAGCAGCGCTCTAGCTCGAAGGGGTTTGGCCTTAGCGTGGTGATTATTTTTGCCTACTATACCGCTGCATTTATCACGCGATCGTTGGGAGAGGCCGGTATTATCTCGTCTTTAATTGCAGCCTGGATCCCAGTCTTTGTGGGCTTCGGCGTGGGTGGGTTACTCCTCCGTCAGGCCAACCGTTAGCCAAGATTGTTCTTGATATGCTTTGAAGTGCAGAATTCTGAGGTGCGTTAGCATTTGCTGGATTGCGCCTGCTTTTGCTTAAAGCCCTGACCCAAAGCGATAGCCCTTGCCGTAGATGGTATGGATGAGTGGGGGGGCGTTTTCTCGCTCGATTTTGCGCCGTAAGAGGCGAATATGGGCGGCAAGGACGTTACTGTTTGGTTTTTCCTCGGTGGGCCAGAGGTGTTGGGAAATCTCTTCGTGGGGGATGATTTGCTGGGGGTGCTGCATGAGATAGGCCAGAAGCTGACATTCTTTGTCCGAGAGCGCAATGATGCGATCGCCCCGATACACAACCTGATTTTCGAGGTCTAGCTCTAAGCCCTCAACTAAAATTCGTGGACTAGGGGAGTCGGCCGCTTTGGGAGAGAGCTGCTCATTCCGACGCAGCAGGGCGCGCACCCTTGCGAGAAGTTCGCGTAGCTCAAAGGGCTTTACGAGATAGTCATCGGCTCCTGCATCCAGTCCCTGTACCCTGGCATCCAGGGTATCTTTGGCGGTCAAAAACAAGACGGGTGTATTGTCTCCTTGCGATCGCAGGGTTTGGCAAACCTCAATGCCTGAGTATTTAGGCAGCATCCAGTCCAGAATCAGCAGCGTATAGGCATTGCCTGTCGCCTGATGGCGATGAATTTGCTGAAGTGCTGTTTCGCCATCATAGGCCACTTCAACCTCATAGCCTTCTCGCGTGAGCGCTCGGCTTAAGGGTTCAGTTAGCTCAATTTCGTCATCGACTAGCAAGATGGGCATGAGAGCTGGATATAAGAGCTGGACATAAGAACTGGACATGAAAGCGAGACAAAAAAACAGACTACAACTGGGTCTATCGCTTAGTTTATGGTACGAAGATTCTGCGGTAAGCAGACTGCGGGAGTTGAAAGCGTCCCTGGATTTGACGTAGGGGGGGAATAGCCTGCATCCACAGAAAGGTCGGAGGAGCCTCTGGTGTTTCGATGACGGTGAGGTGGGCGAGAAAGGGACTGGGCGATCGCTGACGCGCCAGCGGATGAGTGGCCAGATTTTTGGGAAGTGCGAGAGACTTCAGGCTAAAAGACTCGTGGGGTTGAGGTAAGCGTAGGGCGGGATGGGGGCGGCGAGCTTGATAGGTAAAGACAGTGGGGTTCCAGATGCGGCGGAGGGTTGCTTCATCTACAAACCGATAGGGAACCTCATCGCCAGCGCCTGCTTTCTCAAAATACAGGCCTTGGTCAATGACAATCACCGTATGGTCTAAATACTCGCGATCGCCGTGATAGTGAGAGATCAGTAGAATATCTCCTGGCTGCACAGAACTGACGGGTGCTGAGGCATTCCGAAGCATCTTTAACATTGGCTCAGCCGCCGTCGCAAACAAAACCGGCGACTCTACCCTAGCCCCCTTAGCAAGCCGCAGAATTTCGTAGACTGTCCCCCAGCAGTTAGTGATCCACTGTGCTACGCCAGAATCGCCTGACCCTAAGCCCCCTACCTCAGGCATCCCTTCTCCCGTTGGTTTACGAGAGATCTGCTGACTGGAAACTTGCTCGTTGTAAACCTGTTCACTTGAAACCCGTTCACTTGAAATTCGGTTATTTGAAACCCGTTCACTGTAAAAGCGATGTTTATCCAGCGCCTGAATGACGGGCGGCATGAAGTCTAGTAGCTCGTAGTTTCGCTGTGGATCGTAGGGCGGCAAAAGTTGGGTGTTGTGCCAGTTTCCATAGGTTTGACTAAGCTGGAGCCAGTCTGCATGGCTGATTTGGCCAAACTGAAACCCTAAAAAGTCTTGCCAAAGGGGGAGCTTTGCCGTGGAATCTACCCAGCGCTGGCACTGATAGGGAATATCTAAACTAGATCGGAGTGAAACGTCACAGGTCTGCACGGCCCCCAGCGGAACATGCCGAAACTCGCTGTAGGCCGGTAATGTGATAGAAAGCGCCACCAGCGCAACTCCAGCGCAACTGATGCTTGAGGCAAGTTTAGACCGTCGGCTAGGGGCTTGGGCGCTCAAGGGCGATCGGGAAAACAGCGATCTGCGTACTAAACCGCGTACTAAACTAGGACGCACTAAACTAAGACACACTAAACTAAGACACAGATGCTTTAACACCACATTTACTACTCGTGTCTACTAAGTTCATCGCTACTTAAGTTCATCGCTACTAAGTTCATGTCTACTGACTTGCTTTTACTGATTCGCTGCTGCTGATTCATGGCTGCTGACCTGTGTGTAGCGTTCCGCGCCCTGATATCTGCTGGATACTTTCTTCTGGATACACCTTGATACTTTAGACTTTTCTCGCCCCGCAGCTTTAGATCCATGCTTTCAACATTAGACCTTCAAACGACCCTTAACGATAAGCTCTCCAACCGCTTCATTGCCCTTGACCCCGGCGGCTACTTTATTGTCTACATTGACCCCGAAGCCGCGCTCATTTACGCAAAACACTATACCAACACAATCAATGAGCAGGGATTGGCTGTCGATCCCGAAACAGGGAAGCCTTTTCCAACCTGTAGTAAGGTTGACCGGGAGCCGACGGCTATCTTCAAGGCCACCACTGCTAAAGAATTATGCATCCAGATTTTTGAAGACCCTCAGATTAATTTAGTGACTAAATTTGACCACGCTGCTTATTTAGGACGGGAATTTATGCGGGCTGAAGCGGCTTTGGCCGCCGGGGTGCCCTATATTCAGGACTAATCTGCCGGGCTAACTCAATATGGGCTACCTCAATGGACTAACTCAACATGAGCTTAGCGATCGCGCTGACCCAGGCTTGCAGTCAATAAATCAAGGAGTCGGTTGAGAGCTGAATAGGCTGGCGTTGCCTGGGGCCGCTCTACGTTCTCCAGATCTTCGTTCTCCAGTCGTTCTACTGGGCTTAATGTGCTGAGCTGCGATCGCACTTCTGGGGCAAGCGACCCGTTGACTGCTGGGTGGCTGGATGTCTTAAGCTTCAGGGATTCAGCTTGTGTTTCATAATGCTGCATTAGCGCTTGCTTCAGCTCATCTGGCTTAACGGATAAATCTGCGGTTAGAGAAACCAAAATTTTCTGTTCCGGCAAAGCCTCAATTTTACTGAGCTTTAGCTGGAGTGGCTTTGCCTGATTGATTTTCTGGATCGCCAGCGCCAATGCAAGCCAGTCCAGGGTTTCTGGCAAGACTATCTCTAGAGTGGGGGACTGCTTCACCGTAAGCTGAGTGTGGATAGGCTCAATCTGCATGGGCTCAATCTGGATAGGTTTAATCTGAATGGGCTCAATCTGAATGGGTTCAATTTGGATAGGTTTAATCTGCGATCGCTCTGCTGTCAGCCGCAGTTCTCCAATAAAATCAGTCGCGGGCAAAGGCCACTGCGCGGTTTGGTTCTCTTGGTCTACAGAAACCAATGTGGGCGGTTCTTCTTCCTTTTGTAAAGCGGCCGCCAGCGCTGCATCGCTAAATCGGGCATTGCTCAATCGCGTCATTTCAAGCTTCACGTTCGTCAAAGTTGCGCCTAAAAAATTGCCTTCACAGAAATTACCGCCCACTAAATTAGCATTTTTAAGGGAAGCCTCTTCAAAGGTTGTTCGCTGACAGTTGGCACAGTAAAAATTAGCGCTATCTAGCTTCGCCCCCTTCAGATTTCCCTCAATCAAAACGACCTTACTCAGATTTGCCTGAGCAAGATTGGTATAGCTTAAATTTGAAAAACTTAAATCGGCCTTGTTAAGGTTGACCTGCCAAAGGTTTGCACATTCAAGGCTGGCATCTGTCAAAATTGCTCTGCTAAAATTTGCGGAAATTAGGCGAGCAGAGTCAAGGACAGCCTCAATCATAAACGCCTCTTCTCCATCCGCATCCTGTAAGTTTGCTTCGCGGAGGTTTGCCTTACATAAATCTGCCTTGTAGAGCTTAGCTTTGCTAAAATTGGCTTTAAATAAATTCGCTGAACAGAGATCCGCCTCACTCAGATTTGCTGAAGAAAAATTAGTCTGGACAAGCTCTGCAAATCGAAAAGAGGTTCCCTTCAGATTTGTGCCACTCAAGTTTGCTGAACTTAAATTGACGCCACTGAAATTAAAGCCTTCTAAATTTGACTTACTCAAATCGATCCCGCTCAAATCCAAGTCTCCTGAACCCTGGCTATTTCGCCATAGATTCCAGCGCTTAGCGCCTCGGCGAATAAGCCGAATGTAGAAATCATGATCCACAATGATGGTGATATCCCAATAAAGTCGCAGTTAAAGATTGATCGAAATATTGGCCGATGGATAAATATACGGTGAGCAGACATTCGAAGCTTAGTATCTTTACGCTCAATGTTCAGTAAACTCAGTCAGTAATCCAAATCAGTAAACTCAGTCAGTAATCCCAGTCAGCAATCCCATTCAGTAGCCCCAGTTAAAGCGATGCTGTATTCTCCATAAGCTACCGCAAACTGCCCAATTTTCCCAGAATGGAGCCGCTTTGAACGCTGAAATCCAAGCAAATTGACCAATGCTAATCCTGCCCCTTGATAACAGTCTCTCTGCGCGACGTTGGGTGCAGGGTACTCATACCCTTAGAATAGTCAATGAGGACTCAGAAATGCTGGATGTCTGTGTCCACTGGGTTCATTCAGAAAATGCCAATCCTTCTTTCTGTTTCTAGCGCCGTAGCTTAGCGCCACAAAATACCACCCGTTCAATTTTGCCCGTTCAATTTTGCCCGTTCAATTTTTTTAGATGTCCTGAAGGACTTTGATTCGCGATATGTCAAGATTGCTCGTTTTACATTGTTTTGTTCCCAGTAGGTTCGTCTTAAAGCTGTTCTTCCGCATCTTAAGCCTCGCTTTTTGTATTGTGTTGCCCCTTTTGACAATGCCTGATGCAGCTTATGCCGCAAGTTCTGCGGCCATTCGTGCCTTTGACGATGTAACGGTTGCTCAAAAAAACTTTGCTGGACAAAATTTACAGCAGGCTGAATTTAATGATGCCCGTCTGGAGGGCGCAGATTTTAGCCATGCTGATCTGCGCGGGGCGGTTTTTAATGCAGCTATCTTAAAGCAGGCTAATTTAGAGGGCGTTAATATGAGCGATGGCCTCGCCTACCTCAGCAACTTTGGTGGTGCCAACTTAAGTGATGGAGTATTTCAAGGTGCGCTACTGCTTAAGTCAACTTTTCGGGATGCGGTGGTGACGGGGGCAGATTTTAGTGATGCTGTTCTCGATAAGGAACAGGTTATTGAGTTGTGCAAGTCGGCTAGTGGGGTTAACTCGATGACCGGCGTTGAGACTCGTGAGTCGCTGGGTTGCCCGTAGGCGATCGCGCTTCCAATCCTTGGGCTGAGCGTTAGGTTTGGCCGGAGGTAGGGTTAGACTCCACGGTCATCGTCCATTGATGAATCTGTTGAAGACGGGTCTGTTGGGAATGGGTCTGTTGAAGATGGATTCTTGGAAAACGGGCCTCTCAGCTTGCGCGCCACCATTGCTCGCTCTAGCCGCGTTACCAGCCCCGGAGACTCTTCTTGAAGCAAGAGCGAAATTTGTGTGCCCAGCATTAAATCCTGATCGCCCGGATCGATGCCTGTTTTCATGACTTCATGGAGTCGAGGAAGCGCCCATTCCCGCACAATTTCTATCAGTCCGCTGAAGCAGCGGTGAAATTGCTGGGCGGTCAAGATGGAATCTTCAAGGGGAAATTCAATGATGGCGCGGATTTCGCCATCGGAGGGGTCGTACTCCCACTGGAGCATTTTGGTTTCCCAGGAAATACTCAGCATGGTTTGCAAAATGGCCGATTTATGAGGATGCTCTTGCACTCCCGACAGCACTTCGGGGGCAAACAGCTTAAAAAAACGACCTTCTTCATCAAGCTGAATGACGATTAGGAGTTCTTCGCTGACTTCTTCGCTGGCTTCTTCGCTGACTTTAATCAGAATTCGGGCTTTCTCAGGCTGGCTCTGGTAGTTCAGACTGTATTGATCGAGGTAGGTTGAAATTTGATCTAGGGTGGTGGCCATGTAATCGATGCTGCTGTATTGAATGGATCGTGCTTAGAAGGATTCAACCCGTGGTTCACGTGGTTCACCCCGCAGGTTTGCGCGCACTGATGAAGACATCATCCCATCTCTCTAGACTCTAAAATATCTAGAATGAATACAGCACTGCGCCATTCAAAGGCTCTGTCAAGTGCGATCGCTCACCGCTCTTTTTGTCTACCGCTCTTTTTGCCCACCGCTCTTTTCCCGCACGGCACCCATCAGGAAGGATAAACGCGTATCGACACCATTTACGGCAACCTTCAAGGACTAAAACCCAGTCAGCTTAAACAGCTCCGACGCTTGTACCATCAGCGGCTACCGGGCGATCGCATCACTACGGTCGAGTTTGCCCAGCGTCTAGCCGCCATCAGCACAGAGATTCAAGAGCCTGTTTGCAGCTATCTCAATCGACGGGGGCAGGTGATCCGCGTGGGTGTAGGTACCCCTCGCCAAACCCAAATCCCTCCCCTGGAACTGCCCAGGTACGGTGCTGAGCGCCTCAGCGGGATTCGCTGTATTGCGACAACCCTCAAAGGGGAAGCCCCTAGTGAGTCAGCCTTAACCGCGATGGCCGTCCAGCGGCTGGATGCAATGGCGCTGCTGAGCTTGACCGGGAGCGGCTTTGAGCGACGGGGCGGGGGCGCGACGGGCTATGTGAAGGAATCCTACCTCGCCCACCTGATGCCGGATACTGAGCACCCTTGGCTCGTTTCAGAACCCCTGAGCTTAGATGCACTAACGCAGCAGGATTTACTGGATCTTGTTGAAAGCGTAGAAGACGGATTCCGGCAGTCTGAAGCAGTGCCTGCTCCGGCGGTGCAGGTTGAGTCCAAGGCTGAAATTGATCGGGTGGTTTTGGTGGGACTACTGACTCAAGGCATGAGTCCTGAGCGCTTCCAAGACAGCATCAACGAGCTGGTGCTTCTGGTGGATAGTGCAGGGGGGAAGGTCCTTGACATCATCCAACAAAAGCGCCAGCCCCACCCCCAAACCGTTGTTGGCCCCGGCAAGGTGCAGGAAATTGCCCTTAGGGCGCAGACCTTGGGTGCCAATCTGATTGTGTTTAACCGTGATTTATCACCCTCTCAGGCGCGCAACCTCGAAACTCAGATCGGCATTCGGATCGTGGATCGAACGGAAGTTATCTTAGATATCTTTGCCCAACGCGCTCAATCCCAAGAAGGCAAGCTTCAGGTGGAGCTGGCGCAGCTTGAATATATGATGCCGCGCCTTAAAGGGCGTGGGCTAGCCATGTCTCGCTTGGGGGGCGGCATTGGAACCCGTGGGCCTGGGGAAACTAAGCTAGAGACGGAGCGACGCGCCATCCAGAGTCGGGTCAGTCGTCTGCAGAAAGAGGTGACTCAGCTTCAGGCCCATCGATCGCGACTACGGCAAAAGCGACAGCATCATGGGGTTCCGGTGATTGCGGTGGTGGGGTATACCAATGCGGGTAAATCAACGCTGCTCAATACCCTGACCAATTCAGAGGTCTACGCGGCGGATCAGCTTTTTGCGACCCTAGACCCAACGACTCGTCGCCTCATGATTCGGAATACAAACGATGACCAGGACGAGGGGCAGTCCCAGGGGCAACCTGAGACGTTTCAGCAGATTTTGCTAACGGATACCGTCGGATTTATCCATGAGCTGCCCCCAGCCTTGGTGGATGCATTTCGGGCAACCCTAGAGGAAGTCACTGATGCAGATGCGCTGCTGCATGTTGTTGATTTGTCCCACTCTGCCTGGATGTCTCAAATTCGAGCGGTGATGGAAATTTTGAAAGAGATGCCCATCACGCCAGGGCCTGCCCTGGTTGTGTTTAACAAAATTGATCAGGTGGATAGTGCAACTCTGGCGATCGCCATGGAAGAATTTCCTCAGGCGGTCTTCATTTCAGCCCGCGATCGCCACGGTCTTGAAACGCTCCGGCAGCAGATCTCAAAGTTGGTAGCCTACGCCGTAGATCGGTAGAAAGCAGGGACATCGTATTGCGATGCCCCTGCCATTCGTCAATGAATCATGACGCAGAATCATGACACAGTATCAAGACTCAATCACGTCCGACTTTTTAATGAGATGGGCTTCTAAAAACCAGAGGCGTTTGTCAACGGTGCGGGAGACTTCGGTATAGAGGTCAGAGGTATCAGCATCGCCAAGGTCTGCGGTAGTGTCAATGGCGCTGCGCAGGTGCTTTGCATAGGCCCCATAGCGATCGGCCAGGGCTGCCACATGCTCTGCGCCCTCTACTGCATCAAGCGGATACTCTGGCAACACGGAATCTGCTGCTGCAATCCGTGCTGTGCCCAGGGCGGTTCCGCCCAAGGCCGTGATGCGCTCAGCCACCAAATCCACGTAGTCTTCTAGTTCGCCGGAGAGTTCGTCAAACAGCTCATGAAGCTGCAGAAAATCTAGACCTTTGACATTCCAGTGTGCTTGCTTGGCCTGAGTTTTGAGGTCAAGGGTGGTGGCTAAGGTTTGGTTCAGAATCGCCACAAGGCGCGATCGCACGTCCGCAGGCAGATCGTTGCGGGTCGGGTAGGATCGTTGCACAGTTTTAGCGTTTAATGTCGTTGTCATACCAAATTCCTCATTTACAGACTCTTTTACATTGGCGCTAATTTACATTGGCGCTAAGGGGCATAATGACCCCAAGGATGCCTTATATCTTTACCGCTGCACGGCTCATCCTCAATCAACCGAACGATAGAATCTTTCCGCTTTTGCTGAATCCTTATTCTGAATTCTTATGGCTGAGTTCTCATTGCTGAATTCTTATGGCTGAGTTCTCATTGCAGAATTCTCGAAGAGGGGCAGTAGAGCGATCCTAGCGCTTTCTAGTCTCTATAACCATTAAATCATACTCGTAATGACTTCGCTTTAATTCTTGTAAAATTGTGAACGATCGCGTTTTTTGATGTGTGGCCCTGCTTGATGTGCGGCCCTGCTGGGGGCGGGTCTAGTCGCTCAGGCTTGGCTGTTAGGCTGGATGCTAGTCTGTCTGAATGAGCTGACCCGCAATCCAGCCGGATGCGCCGGACTTTGGAAAATACACTCTATACCAAACATATCCGCCCCTGTCTTGGTCGCTGCCCAAGATTTTTACGCGATCGCCGGGGTAGGCAATGTGCTGTACCGGAAACTGGCTGCCGGGGCCTCGCCGAATATTTTTGGAACTGCTGTCCCCAATAATGACCGCATTGGTGTCTCCGCCCGCTGGTGCAGAATCAGGCGATGGGCTGGGCTGGGTGCCGCCCACTTGGTAAGGTTCGCCTACGTCTCCTCCCACCTGTGCCGCGAAGTTCTCCGCCCGTCCGCGATCGGTAAAGCTTGCCACCTGAACCGCTGGGGTTCCGTTGTCGCGGACTTTGGCGATCGCGTCTCCACAGTAGGTTCGCTGCACCTCACCTAAGTCGGCATTGTCAATAAAGACGGGATACCAGTTTGGGCCGCTACCGCTCGGATCGCCACAGGTTGCAGAGGCCGTAATCGTGGGAGATGGCGAAGGCTCCAGAGAGGCTTCTGGGGAGGCTTCTGGAGAAGTATTTGGGGAAGCGTTTGGGGAAGTTTCTGGGGAGGCTTCTGGAGAAGGAGATGGGCTAGGAGAAGGCTGACTTGCAACCTCCGTCGGGGTAGGAGACCCACTGCTGATTGCTGAAGGTAAAGCGCTAGGAGAAGGAACCGACGGAGAAGGCTGCTGACTCCGCACCAGGAGCAGCCCAATCAGGAGCCCACCGCCAATGCCGCCACCAATGAGTGCGGCCTTCAGCCACTCATTGGACTTGGGAGGGGTACCGTAGGGGTCGGCGCTATAGGCATTAGTAGGATTTTGGGGAAAGGAGGGTGCCACAACCTGCGTCTCGCCTCCGTGGGGATGCTGGCCTGAGACAACCGTAGCCGGAATCTGCGGAGCGGAGGGCTGACCCTGACCCGGCGGGAAGGGATCTGCTGGATATTGAGGCTGAGAGGGATACTGCTGATGGGGATGGGATGGATTTTGATAAGGCGGCTGATACTGAGGTTGGGAGGGGCTTTGATGTGGGGATTGATCTTGAGGAATAAAGGGGGGCTGACCTGCCTGGACAGGGTTTGGTGCGGACGGCGCAGCGGGCGGCGCTACGGGAATGGCAAAGGCTTGCGGAGTGCCTTTGAGGTCTGGAGTGGCGGTGGGGTTCAGAATTGTAGGGACATCATCTTGGGCCGCAGCTGTCTGGACAGCCTGAAGAGCCTGAAGCATCTCTTGGGCGCTAGAAAAGCGATCCTGAGGGTGCATCTGAATGGCTTTATCAATGAATTTCGCAAGGCCTGCGCCAATTCTAGAAGATTGCGATCGCCATTCCACCTTGCCTGTGCGGGGGTCATGGTCTAACTCAGAAGGAGATCTGCCCGTCAAGAGGTAGATTGCCGTTAGACCCAGGCTATAGAGATCGCTGCTGTAGAGGGGGCGACCAGCGGACTGTTCTGGTGCCATATAGCTGGCGGTGCCAATCACAATCGAGCGACCCGATGCCCCTTGGGAATTTACCATTGCGCCCATGGACTCTTTGACTGCCCCAAAGTCAATCAAGACTGGTATTCCATCCCGTCGCCGCAGGATAATATTGTCTGGCTTGATATCTCGGTGAATAATGTGGTGCTGGTGAACCGTATCAATGGTTAAGAGCAGTTGACTCAGGACTTCAATGACCCTCGCTTCAGAAAAACGGCCCACCTCTGCAACCTTAGCCGTGAGGGTATCGCCATCGATCCACTCTTCTACCAGGTAAAAATTGTCGGCCTCTGAAAAGTAGGCATAGAGCCGAGGAATTTGCTGGCAGGCTTCGCCCAGCGTTTCCTGAATGGCGGCTTCTCGCTGAAAGCGATCCTGAATCAGCCGATAAAATTCATGATTATCGGCAACCGGCTTGAGCAACTTTAGGACACAGCGTCGCTGAGAGGGGAGCTGCGTATCTTCGACCAAAAACGTCTGCCCAAACCCACCTTCTTGAAGCGGATAGAGGGTGCGGTAGCGACCGTTGATCAGTTCGGAATTAGAACTATTGCCGATGGCAGCCATGGGTCTTTGAGGTGCGCAGCTTGAAGGGTGAGAGACGATGGGAGCACAGTCATTTCTAATCGGGATTTAATCAGGATCTAATCGGGATCTAATCGGGATAGATAGAGGGCTGATTTCATACGCTCATCGCTATCATAAGGCGATTAGCCCTCTGCGCCAAATTCAGTGCCAAGTTCAGCGTTAAATTCAGCGTCCAATTCAGCATCAAACTCTGTGCCAAATTTAGCTTTGCCCAAAAGATTTTCTGGGGGTGTTTTGAGCGCGACCACATGAGGCTGAACCGCTGGCTTTGATTGGGACAACAGCGATCGCGCTTCCTGTAAAAGCTGAGCTTGCTCACGCTGAAGCTGCTCTAAGCGCATCATAATTTTACGGAGCTGGCGCTGATTTTCTAGGGGCAGATCAGCAGCCAGCCCTGAAGATTGATGCTCTGGTTTTAGGATTAGGGATGCTGAGATCAAGGGCGATCGCCCATTGAGGCTAGCGCTTATATCGGTGCTAGCAGAAATGACCTGCGGGTCTGAATCTCTGACTGAATCTATGGCTGAAGGGGAAGTCTCTAAAGCGGCTGCTTTTGTGGATTGGAATACAAGCCGGAAGAGCCACAACAATCCAATCACGAGCCAACGACTGAGCTGGAGCGGGATTTGCAGTAGCCTAATCCAGAGAGTTTCCACCAGTCGAGCGATCGCCCGCAGGAATCCCCAGCCAAGGAATAGGGTCAGCAGACTGGAAGCGATCGCCCAGAGTGGATGAGATAGGCACCACCCCAGCACTGGATGATCGACTAGCCAGCTTTGCAGCATTCCTGCTA
This sequence comes from Thermosynechococcaceae cyanobacterium MS004, assembly GCA_022402525.1. Classification (GTDB taxonomy): domain Bacteria; phylum Cyanobacteriota; class Cyanobacteriia; order Thermosynechococcales; family Thermosynechococcaceae; genus JAAURS01. The sequence goes on along the minus strand of JAKRSB010000085.1, from coordinate 173,894 downwards.
GAGCATTCTTTAGCGTTTCAGCGCCCATCGTGCCATTCAATCGCCCATAAGGAATCAGATTAAGGGATTCAGATTAAGGGATTCAGAGGCTCAAAGCGGATGTTAGGGATTCAGTCTGTTGAGCTGCTTAGCCTGGTTGAGTTTAGGCTGGGTGAATTGAAGCTTGGAGTTGCTAAGTTCGTTAGGGCTAAGTTCGCTGGGGCTGGCTCTCATAGAACTGAAGGCTATCGGAGGGAATCCCCTGTAAAGCCCGATTGGCTTGCCGCACCAACAGCTCAGTCCCCTCCGCAACCACTAAATATTTACCGGCTTTCAGACGTTTTTCGAGGGGAGTCTTTTCCCGATCAAGGAGCACCTGAGCGCCACCGCCAAAGGTAAAGCCACCCATCGCCGCAGAACCTGCCCCCAAAAGCCCCCCCAGGAGGTGATTTAAGAAGGGAGAACTCTGGGGGAGGATGCTCAGCTTTGTAATGTCATTAAAGCCAAAGCCTGCCGCAAACCCAAAGGGAATCACCCACCACAGCATTCGCATAGCCTGACGCCATGCCTGCTGGTTTGGATCAACGAGAGTTGCCTCCTGAATACTTTTGTAGCCTGCGCCAAACAAATCGACTTGAGAGAGGGGCAAGTCAGAGGTTTGGAGCTGTTGATAGGCAGTCTTTGCCTGCTCTTGATTGCTGTAGGTAGCGACGAGATAGTAAGACATACAGGCGTTTATTCAGGGTGGAAATCAACGAGCGATTAGATTTTGAGTCAGGAACACTCCGCCCGTGATCAGAATCAGTGTGTGTGGGAATTGGGGGCTCTATTATCTTTCTAGGATACTCTACCCTGTTCTTGAAGGTCTTCTCCTTGTTCTCTTTGGAGAGAATGGTGCGTTGCTTCTGGTGCGCTCTAGGGCTTTGCCTGAGAACGCTAGAGCATCTTTTAGCATTTCAGTAGGTGAGCTGTGAAGACTAGTGCAAAACCCCGTCCACGACGATTGCAGGAGGATACGGCAAGCTTCTGGGGAATGGCGATCGCCAGCGTAGCCGTTACGATGTTCATTCTGGCCCTCAGAACCTTGGGCACCCTGGAATGGATTGAGCTGGTGACCTACGACTGGATGGTGCGCCGCCAGTCGCCGCGTCCGCCGGACACCAGAATTTTGGTCGTTGGCATTACGGAGCAGGATATTCAGGACAGGGACGGGATGCTTCAATTTCCTGACCAGGTCTATGCGGATCTTTTTGCGAAGCTGCTGGCCGCTAAGCCCAGGGCGGTGGGTCTGGATATTTGGCGTGATCGTCCGGTGGAGCCTGGCCATGCTGCTTTTGTACAGCAACTTCAGCGCTCTGACCGCATCATTGGCATTACAAAGCTAGGAGATGCTAACCAGCCTGCGATCGCACCGCCCAAGGCGCTGCCGCCGGAGCAGATTGGGTTTAACGATGTGCTGGTGGACAAGGACGATGTGATTCGACGGGTTTTACTGTTTGGCCCCGAAGAGAGCACTGCCTTTTCCCTTCAGCTTGCGCTGCGCTACCTCAGGGACGACAAGATTGAGTCAGAGGCTAGTCCCCTGAATCCTGCCTATATGCGGCTTGGCCCCACGGACTTTATTCCCCTTCAGTCGAGTGAAGGGGGGTATACCAATGTCGATGCCAGGGGCTATCAGGTGTTATTGACCTATCGCGGTGGACTTAAGAGTATTCCTATGGTGTCCTTAGGCGACGTGATGCAGGGACGGGTGCCGCCGGAGCAGATCCAAAACCGCATTGTGCTAATCGGCAATGTGGCAGAAAGTGCAAAGGACTTTTTTAGTACGCCCTACAGTGCGGGACAGACCGACGACCGTCGGGTGCCGGGGGTGATGGTTCATGCCCAGATGGTCAGCCAGTTTTTGGATGCGGCCACGGGCACTAGACCCCTGCGCTGGGCTTGGCCTGATGGTGCAGAAGGACTCTGGATTTTGGCCTGGGCGGTTTTGGGGGGATTGCTGGCGGGGCGATCGCGGCGGCCTTTGTTTTTATTCTTGGCGACGCCCCTCAGTATGCTAGGGCTGCTGGGGGCCTGTTTTTTTGTCTTTAGCCAAAGCGGCTGGATTCCGCTAGTGCCGCCGGGACTTGCCTTCTTAATTGCCATGGGCAGCGTGGTGGCCTACAGTGCCCAGCAGGCGAAGCAGCAGCAGCAAATCGTGATGCGGCTTTTGGGACAGAGTACCTCCCCCGAAATTGCGGCAACCCTGTGGCAGCGACGGGATGAACTCCTTGAAAATGGTCAGCTCCCAGGGCAGCGTCTCACGGCAACGCTGTTGTTTACGGATCTCAAAGGCTTTAGCACCATCGCTGAAAAATACTCCCCAGAACAGCTTTTGGTGTGGCTCAATGAGTACCTTGACTGGATGGCCACCCATGTTCAGCAGCACCAGGGCGTCATCAACAAATTTACGGGGGACGGTATTATGGCGGTCTTTGGGGTGCCCATTGCCCACGAGCAGCCCGACGAAATTCGTCAGGATGCAAGGCACGCGGTGGACTGTGCGATCGCCATGGCCCAAACCCTCGAACCGCTCAACCAGCGCTGGGCGGCGGTGGGGCTCCCCGTTGTGGAAATGCGGGTCGGCATTTTTACAGGCCCGGTGGTGGTGGGCAGTTTAGGCAGCCGGATTCGGCTAGAGTATGGCGTCATTGGCGACAGCGTGAATATTGCATCGCGCCTTGAAAGTCTTGATAAAGATCGTCAGCCTTCCCCCTGCCGCATTTTGATTGCGGGAGAAACCCGCGACTGCCTACAGGAAGATTACGCCCTAGAGCCTTGGGGCGAGATGCACCTGAAGGGGAAGGCAGTTCAAGTCAACGTGTTTCGGGTGCTGGGGCAAAATCTAAACCGGTAAACTCGCACGGGGCTTGAAACTTTCCGTCTCTCGCAGCTTTTCGTAAAGCGATCGCTCTTGGTCACTGAGATTTTGAGGAATTTCAATGCGAATCTGCACGAGCTGATCGCCCCGGCCATTGCCCTCAGCGGCGGGATAACCCTTACTGCCCAAGCGTAGGCGCTGCCCGGAGCGAACCCCCGCCGGAAGGGTCATTTTGACCCAGCCATCCAGGGTGGGGGCCTCAATTTGACCGCCCAGAATGGCTTCTGACGGCGTAATGGGCAGCTCACACACAATATCAATGCCCTCTAGCTTAAAAAACTCATGGGGTAATACCTCAATCTTGAGGTAAAGATCGCCCCCGTTTGTGCCCTGGCCCTTGAGCCGAATCCGCTGACCGGAGACCATCCCCCCCGGCATATTGACTTCCAACGAGCGACCATCTTCGAGGCGAATGCGCTCTCGCCCTCCGGCATAGGCTTTTTCCAAAGGAATAACGAGGCGGGCTTCCGCATCCCGTCGTCCTGGCACGGTCGGTTCTGGACGCGCCGAGCGCCGATCAGCGCGGGCTGCAGTGCTGGCTTTACGACGCTTGCCAATGAGCTGATCCACAAAGTCTTGAAAATCGGCAAATTTACCAAAATCAACGTCATCAGAGGACGCGGAGCCAGCAGGCGCAGCACCCGCGCGATCGCTCCAGTTTTGGGGATGGGTAGGGCCTGTTTTTTGCTGGAACCCCTGCTGATTCCAGTACTGGCCAAAGCTATCGTACTGGGAGCGCTTGGTCAGGTCAGACAGCACATCGTAGGCTTCGTTGATATCCTTAAACCGATCTTCAGCGGCCTTATTGCCGGGATTCAGGTCGGGATGGTATTTACGGGCAAGGCGACGATAGGCCTGCTTAATTTCATCACTGCTAGCGGCTCTAGGAACCTCTAAAATTTCGTAATAATTCCGAAAGTTGAGCATTTAAGGTTGACTTTAGCCAATCTGGAGTCAGGGTGAGAATTTCAGGGCGGGTGGACTTTTTAGGCGGACTAGAGCGGGTGGGCTAGACAACGCTACCAACTGTCATCATCATCCCAGTCTTCCCAGCGCGAACTTTCGGGACGGCGATCGCTGCTAGTGCGGCCGACTGGGGCACGACGGCTGGAGGGACTGGTGCCGCGAATAGCGTCCACCCCTTTAGAAAGGGTTTCTTTAATGGAGTCGATGGAGGGTAAGTTCAGCAGATCTTCATCATCCTCAAACCCTTGATCCGAAAGATTCACCTCTCGCATCAGCTCGTAGAGCGCGTCTTGAAGGTTGGTGTAGCTTAGGTCGATTTTGCGATCTTCATTTTGGCCTAGACTTTCCTGGAGCTCCCGGCTGAGGGACTCAATCTCCCGCCGCAGGCCGCTCATAAATTGGGGGCCAAAGTCCAGGGAAACCTCCCGAAGCTGGCGATCGCACTTAGCAATGAGATCTTGAGAGCGGTTGCGCTTCTCAATGCGCTCTCGGCGATTGCGATCAGCATCCGCAAATTCCTCTGCTTCTCTAACCATCCGCTGGATTTCGGACTCGGAGAGATTGGTTGCCCCCTGCACCGTAATGGTTTGCTCTCGACCCGTGTACTTATCGAGGGCCGTAACCTGCAAAATGCCGTTTGCATCAATATCAAAGGACACCTGCACCTGGGGAATACCGCGTGGCGCAGGGGGAATCCCTCGGAGCTGGAAGCGTCCCAACGACTTGTTGTGCTCCGCCAGCTGACGCTCTCCCTGAAGGATATGAACCTCCACCTGACTTTGATTATTTTCAGAAGTCGAAAAAATATCGGAGCGCCGCACCGGAATAGAGGTATTGCGCGGAATCAGGGGCTTCATGACGCCCCCGATGGTTTCTAGCCCCAGGGAGAGGGGTGTAACGTCCAGCAGTAGAAAATCGTTGATTTCACCGCCCAGCATACCGGCCTGCACCGCAGCACCCACAGCCACCACTTCATCTGGGTTCACGTTTTGGTTCGGTTCTGCCTGAATAAAGTCCCGCACCAGCTTCTGCACAAAAGGGATACGGCTGGAGCCGCCCACCAAGACCACCTCGTCCACCTGCTCAGGACGCAGCCTCGCGTCTCGCAGCGCCAGTTCAACGGGTGCTTTAAGCCGCTGAGTGAGTTCATGGGACAGCGCTTCAAACTGTCCCCGCGTCAGGGCTACATCCAGGTGCTTGGGGCCATCCTCTGTGGCCGTGATGAAGGGTAGGCTAATGTTGGTTTCAGGCAGCCCAGATAGCTCAATCTTGGCCTTTTCTGCCGCTTCAGTGAGCCGCTGGAGAGACTGGCGATCGCGCCGCAGATCAATTCCCTCCTGCTCCAAAAACTGCTCAGCCAGCCAGTCCACAATAATCTTGTCAAAGTCGTTGCCGCCAAGCTGGGTATCCCCACTGGTGGCGCGCACCTCAAAAACCCCGTTGCCAATATCCAGCAGCGACACATCAAAGGTTCCGCCCCCCAAGTCAAACACCATGACGGTCTGAACTTGGCGATTGTCTAGGCCATAGGCCAAGGCTGCAGCGGTGGGTTCATTGATAATGCGCTTAATGTCCAGTCCCGCGATGCGGCCTGCATCGCGGGTTGCCTGACGCTGGGCATCGTTAAAATAGGCTGGAACCGTCACCACGGCCCCGGTGACTGGCTCCCCCAAGAACCGACTAGCCTCTTCCGCCAGCTTTTTTAAGATCATGGCCGAAATTTCTTCCGGCGCAAACTCCCGCTCCAGGCGTGGGCACTTCAGCTTAATATCACCCACCTCATCGCGGCGAATGGTGTAGGGCACCCGCTTAGAGTCTGGGTTTAGTTCCGTATATTTGCGGCCCATAAACCGCTTAAACGCATAGAAGGTATTTTGGGGGTTGAGGACGGCTTGACGACGGGCCAACTGACCAATCAGGCGCTCACCATCTTTCCCAAACCCCACAACAGAAGGGGTCGTGCGGCTTCCTTCAGCATTGGCAATCACGACGGGCTTGCCCCCTTCCATAACCGCCACAACCGAATTGGTTGTGCCCAAATCAATCCCGACAACTCTTCCCATCGAATCGGATTCTCCTACTGCCAGTCAATCGTAGCCGTGCCATCGAAACCATGACCCATTGAAACCATGACACATCGAAATCATGACAACAATGGCGGATACTCGCATCTATTGTATCTTGCCTTCGTTTTTAAGCTGGGGAGGGCCGTAGGCTGACAGCACAAAGTTTGCCAGCATAAAAGTCCGGCAGATTCAAACGCTGCCAAGTTGAAGCGTTGCCAAGCTGAAGCGCTGTCAAGTTGAAGCGCTGCCAAGTTCAAGCATTGCCAACATTGAACCCTAAACCCAAGCGTGAGCCATGGGCTATTGCAGTGCACTAGGCTTCGACGGGTGCGGGTGCAGGCGACGTAATCTGAACAGACGCTGGCGCAAACAGTAACACTCCATTTCCCACGGTGGCCTTATGCCCTGATAGCGCACAGGCGCAGCCTGACACAAAATCCGTAATGCGCTGCGCCTGGACTGGCCCTAGGTCTTCTAGGTTGAACAACACAATTTCACCGTCTTTTAAAGCGGCGATCGCCTCTCTGGTTTCATCAAAAGTTTGGGGTGAAAGAAAGGCAATTTTGTAGCCTGGCTGTCCGGAGAGGGGCAGAAGATTATTCATATAGCTTTCTCAATCAGGGCGCTTAATCAATGGTCTCAGAGTGATCTTATAAAGACCTCTAGGAAGAGATAGTTCGGTGTTGACGAAATCAGGGGCTGTAAACAACCCTTTTTCGATGAAATTAACGGTGGTTTCAATGATTTTAAATCTATGGATTCTAAATCTGTGGATTCTAAATCTGCGGATTCTAAATCTATTGTTCCAAATCTTAAGTGAAACAATGCTCTGATGCAAAGTCTTCGCGAGCTTAGCAAAACCTGTTTTGGGAATGTGCTTCATTTTCGCGACTGAATCTCTAAAACTTTGCACAATAGAGATGAAGAGAGAGATGAAGAGATTTTGGCTGGTTGCTGAGCCTCTAGAGTATGCTCTTTCCTGCGTTCAGCCTTCATGCATTACTATTTCTGATATGAGTCTGGCATGAGCCTGTTGAACAAAAGTGTGTTTGGCATCATCCTGGTTGATTGATTTATGCTTCAATAACGCTCTCAGTATCCATTTCAGTACCCATCCTCAGCACCCACCCTGCACCTATGATGAAAAGTTCTTTTCTTGAGCGTCTTCACAGTCCAGAGCGCCCGGTCATTGTGTTTGATGGGGCAATGGGCACAAATATCCAATCCCAGAACCTGACGGCGGCGGACTTCGGCGGGCCAGAGTATGAGGGCTGTAATGAGTATTTGGTCGAGACGAAACCGGAGGCGATCGCCAAGGTTCACCGCGACTTTCTAGCCGCTGGAGCTGATGTCATCGAAACCGATACCTTTGGCAGCAGCCCCATCACCCTAGCGGAATTTGACCTAGCGGATCAGGCCCATGCCCTGAGCAAAAAGGCGGCAGAACTGGCCAAGCAGTGCGCCGCAGAATTTTCGACCCCTGAAAAACCTCGATTTGTGGCGGGTTCCATTGGGCCAGGGACAAAGCTCCCCACCCTAGGGCACATTTCCTATGACGCGCTCAAGGACTCCTTTGAGGTGCAGGCCGAGGGGCTATACGACGGCGGGGTGGATCTGTTTATTGTGGAAACCTGTCAGGATGTGCTGCAAATTAAGGCGGCGCTGAATGCGATCGAGGCGGTGTTTGCCAAAAAGGGCGATCGCCTTCCCCTGATGGTGTCCGTGACGATGGAGGTGCAGGGCACGATGCTGCTGGGCACGGACATCAGCGGGATGCTGTCGATTCTGGAGCCTTACCCCATCGATATTCTGGGGCTGAACTGCGCTACGGGGCCAGACCGCATGGCGGATCATATTAAATACCTGGCGGAGAATGCGCCCTTTGTGGTGTCCTGCGTGCCCAATGCGGGTTTGCCAGAAAATATTGGCGGGCACGCCCACTACAAGATGACGCCGATGGAATTGCGCATGGCGCTTCATCGCTTTATTGAGGACTGGGGCGTGCAGGTGATTGGCGGCTGCTGCGGCACGCGCCCAGAACATATTCAGGCTTTGGCAGAAATTGGCACGGTTCTGAAGCCCAAGGAACGGACAGTCCGGCGATCGCTCTCTCCCGGTCACAGCGGACGGGATTTGTTCAGCTATACCCCTGCTTCGGCATCGATCTATACGGCTCAACCCTACGAACAGGACAATTCTTTCCTGATTGTGGGAGAACGGCTCAACGCCAGTGGCTCCAAGAAAGTACGGGAGCTACTCAACGAAGATGACTGGGATGGACTGATGGCGATCGCCAAGTCCCAAGTTAAAGAAGGTGCCCATGTCCTAGACGTGAACGTGGACTACGTGGGGCGCGATGGTGAGCGGGATATGCACGAACTCGTCTCGCGCCTAGTCACCAACGTCACCCTTCCCCTCATGCTGGACTCTACGGAATGGCAAAAGATGGAGGCTGGCTTAAAAGTGGCAGGGGGCAAATGCATCCTAAACTCCACCAACTATGAAGACGGTGAGGAACGCTTCTTAAAGGTCCTAGAGCTGGCTAAGGAATATGGCGCGGGCGTGGTCATCGGCACCATTGATGAAGAAGGCATGGCCCGTACCGCTGAGAAAAAATTCCAGATTGCCCAGCGGGCCTACCGCGCCGCCGTGGAGTATGGCATCCCTGCCCATGAGATCTTCTTTGACACCCTCGCCCTGCCCATTTCCACCGGCATTGAAGAAGACCGCGCCAACGGCAAAGCCACCATCGAATCGATTCGGTTGATCCGGGAAAATCTCCCTGGCTGTCACTTCATGTTGGGGGTGTCCAATATTTCCTTTGGTCTCAGTCCCGCTACCCGCATTACCCTCAACTCCATGTTCCTCAATGAGGCAACCCAAGTGGGCATGGATGGGGCGATCGTCTCGGCGGCAAAGATTTTACCCCTCGCCAAAATTGACCCCGAACACCAAGAAGTCTGCCGTGATCTAATCTACGATCGCCGTCGTTTTGACGATAACGGCATCTGCATCTACGATCCCCTCACCAAGCTCACCGAACTGTTTGCGGGGGTGAGCGCCAAGGATGCCCGCTCTAGTAGCTCTCTGGCGGATCTGCCCATTGAAGAGCGCCTCAAGCAGCACATCATTGATGGCGAACGCATTGGTCTGGAAGATGCCCTCAAGCTGGCCCTGGAAACCTACGCTCCCCTCCACATCATCAATACCTTCTTGCTAGACGGCATGAAGGTGGTAGGGGAGCTGTTTGGCTCTGGGCAAATGCAGCTCCCCTTTGTGCTGCAGTCCGCTGAAACCATGAAGTCGGCGGTGGCCTTCTTGGAACCCTTCATGGAAAAGGTAGAAGGGGAAGATACCTCCTCCGGTAAGGGTAAATTCCTGATCGCCACGGTGAAGGGGGATGTCCACGATATCGGCAAAAATTTAGTGGATATCATCCTCACCAATAATGGCTACAAGGTGATCAACTTGGGCATTAAGCAGTCTGTGGACGCGATCGTGGATGCCTATCTGGAGCACAAGCCCGACTGTATCGCCATGAGCGGCCTGCTGGTGAAGTCCACCGCCTTCATGAAAGAAAATCTCCAAGTCTTCAACGAACGCGGAATTTCCGTCCCCGTGATTCTGGGCGGAGCCGCCCTCACGCCCAAGTTTGTCTACGAAGATTGTCAGAACGCCTACCAGGGTCAGGTGATCTACGGCAAGGATGCCTTTGCTGACCTCACCTTTATGGATCGCTATATGCCCGCCAAGGCTGAAACCCAGTGGAAAGATGAAGAAGGGTTTTTGGGAGAGTTTGAGCAGTACAACCAAAAAGGTCGCAAGGCGATCGAGCAGGCGGAGCGGGAACTCAACGGTGGGGTGCCAGAGAAGGCTGAATCCACTGAACCAGAAGTCATTGACACGGTGCGCTCCGAAGCGGTAGCGGTAGATGTTCCGCGCCCCACCCCACCCTTCTGGGGCACAAAGATCCTGAACCCTAAAGACTTTTCTTTTGAGGAACTGTTCTGGCACATGGACTTGCAGGCCCTGATTGCGGGGCAATGGCAGTTCCGGAAGCCCAAGGAGCAATCTCGTGAAGAATATGATGACTTCTTGGCAGAAAAGGTGTATCCCGTCCTGGACACCTGGAAGCAGCGTGTCGTCACGGAAGAACTGCTCCACCCGCAGCTCATCTATGGTTACTTCCCTGCCGTGGGCGAAGGGAACTCAGTTCATGTCTACGATCCCGCTGTGATTGAGCAGGGCTTAACGCCCCAAACCGCCACCCCCTTTGTCACCTGGACATTCCCGCGTCAGAAATCGCTTCGCCGCCTGTGCATTGCCGACTTCTTTAGACCGATCGCCGAAAATCAGTTTGATGTCTTCCCGATGCAGGCGGTAACGGTGGGCCACATTGCCACGGAGTTTGCCGCAAAGCTCTACGCTGAAAATGCCTACACGGACTACCTCTATTTTCATGGGTTAGCGGTGCAGGTGGCAGAGGCGATCGCAGAGCAGTCCCACGCCCGTATCCGTCGAGAACTGGGCTACGGCGACCTAGAGCCAGACAATATCCGCGATATGTTGGCCCAGCGCTACCAGGGTTCACGCTATAGCTTTGGCTATCCGGCTTGCCCTAATGTGGCGGATCAGTTCAAGCAGTTGGCATTGATGGGATGCGATCGCATTGACATGACGATGGATGAGAGTGAGCAGCTCCATCCTGAGCAATCGACCACAGCGTTGATTGTGTATCATCCAGTGGCGAAGTATTTTAGTGCTTGATTTTAGCCTCGGCAGCCTTCAAGACTTTAAGAATGAAATCATGTAAAAGCGACAAGTGCGTATGAATCAATCCAGCGCGTTACGACAACTTGAAATTATTCTTGAGCAAGCAATGACAAGGGCTGACAATGCACAGACTGGCTTGATCTTAATGCAAGCCATGCAGCTTCCGGAAACACCATGCAACCTTGTAAGTTTTTTTACGCTTTTACATAAAGCTAAAGAAGAAGCAAAAAGATTAAATTATCCAAAGGTAGATAGAGACATTGCTGCTATAGAAGATCTTCAAACAATATTCTCTGAGAATCATGCCTGGGGTCATCCTTGGAGCGTATTCTCTGGTCGCATCAAGACTTCAAATATTCTTAGTTTACTCAACAATCTGGCAAACTCTTATCATAATCAGTCTAATAATCTATTTTTGGAAGAAGATTTCTTGCAGAATTTAGACAATGATTTTTCATCCCTTTTGCGAGAGGTCATAGATTCTGAATTGCCCAAAACATTAAAAAAAGAAATTAAAATTAAAATTGAAGATTTGTTATGTTGTATTCGCAACTACTCGATTGATGGAACTGAAGGAATAGAAAAAGCTTTACAGTCATTAGTAGTACAGCTAGAAATTGGAGATAAAAGTACCAGCCAGAAAACATGTAGTCCAGTACTCAAAAATCTCAAAGTAGCTGCATTTAGTTTGCTGCTGTTTCTTAGACCTGGTTTTTGGGATGTCGCTGGATTGCTCCCTGATATAGAAAGTTTTTGGGTGCCAAAATTTCATGAGTTGGTCGAGTTTCGCCAGAAGATTGAACTCCACATTGACGAAGACTCAAGCATTAAAAGTATTTGTGGGAAAATTACTGGGACTAATCATCAGAAAAGAAAGCTTCCGCCTGGAAAATTAGCTAAGACACTTCCCCCTGAAAAATCGACTAAGAAACTTTCGCCTGGGAAATCAGTTAAGAGTCTTCCGCCTGGAAAAGAAGATTAGGTTCTTCTGAGAAATATTTCTGAGGGGAGTAGATGAGATCTGAAATTGGATAGATACAATTCATGAAAAAGGGCGATCGCCATGCAGCTAGAAGACTACTTTGAATTCCTCTCCTCAACCGACATTCGGATCAAAGGCCACCGCATCGGCATTGATACCGTATTGTCCTATTACCTCGAAGGCTATACCCCCGAAGAAATTGCGGCAAACCTGCCAACCTTGAGCCTAGAAAAAATTCACGCCACCATCACCTATTACCTTCATCATCGACCGCAAATCGATACCTATTTAGCTGAATTAGATACTTGGCGAGAACAACGCTATCAAGAAAGTTTCAATAATCCCCCGCCCGTCGTACAAAGACTTCGAGCAATCAAAACAGCAAACGCGAGGCAAGCTTCTTGAAGGTCAAGTTTTTGCTCGATGAAAACCTTCCGCCTCGTCTCAAAACAGCGCTCCTGCGACTTAACCCTCAAATTGATGTACTGCGCGTTGGCGAACCCAGTGCCCCGCCTAATGAAACCCTCGATCCAGAAATCTTGATTTATCTCGAAGCCTCACAGCGCTTATTAGTCACCGATAATCGTTCCAGTATGCCTGGACACTTGACCGATCATTAGAGTGCAGACCGCCATATTTGGGGCTTACTGTGGATTCGACCAAATACGCCAATAGGCAAGCTTGTTCAAGATTTGCTACTGGTTTGGGATGCAACTGAAGCAGAAGAATGGCGCGATCGGCTTGACTGGATACCGTTCTAGAACCAGACAATATTCGCGATATGCTGGCCCAGCTCTAACAGGGTTCGCGCTATAGCTTTGGCTATCCGGCTTGCCCTAATGTGGCGGATCAGTTTAAGCAGTTGGAATTGATGGGATGCGATCGAATTGGCATGACGTATCCATTGGGAGAGAGGCTTGGGGTGAGGTGCTTTAAGTGCATCATCGAACTCACGTCACTTATTTTCTGTACTTCAGGCCTTCTGCACACTCCAAACGATGCCAAGAGAAGGATTGATTGACAATCTGTTTTTGTCAATGTGTAAGCCCTAGATTCTTAAAAATCACGTTTAAAAGCTCAGCCTGCGTAAAAGGCTTCATAATAAAGCCCGTTGCACCCGCAACCGAAGCATTGGCACGGTCAATGAGTCCGGTATGCCCCGTCATCATGATGATGGGTATGGCCTTAAAAGACGGGTGCTTCCGGAATAGCTGACAGAGGGCATAGCCATCTACCCCAGGTAGTTCAGTATCCAGCAGGATGAGATCGGGATTGACCTTAATCAGCTCCGTTAGGGCTTTGACAGAATCTTGAACCAAGCAGAGTGAGAGGGTTTTCTGGCTTAGGATTTCGTCCTTCAGAAATTCCTGGACAGTCTCTAAGATGGCTGCACTGTTGTCAATGCAGGCGATTGTGTAGGTCTTGGTGGAGGCCGCCGTTTGAAAGAGGGGAGGTGCTACAGGGTCTTCGTCCGGCTCCATCAGCGGAAACAGGCTGCTGTTATCGATGGCCGGCGCAAGATTTATGAAGCTGGGCAGATTGTGATAGGGGGTAAGCGGAGCGCGGATCTCTAAGGCCCCATCTACAATGAGGGGATAGAGGGTGCGGGCAATGTCTAATTCATCTTGGTGCTGCAATAGGGCAAGCTGACGAAAACTAAACCCTTTTAAAAGCTGACCGAGCCGTTTGTGATCCGTAGAGGCCAAAAAGGTCTGTGTTGCTTCAGAAGGCTGGGTTAAATAGGGTCGCTGATAGGGGGAGGTAATGTACGATCGCATGGATTGCCATACTCGCAGGCGCTCAGTGCAGTCTGCGAGGAGTTTGGTGAAGGTGAGTGGCCGCACCCAGTCCAGCTCAAGCTTGACGGACACAAAACTATAGGTACTGCTTTGAATCAGCAGGAGGCTTTCTAGCGCCTCTCTGGAGAGAGTGGTCAGCAGCGTCTGTACCGCGTCCCCTTCTAAGACATGATCTTTCAGCAAAGCAGCAAGTCCCTGAAGGTCAGGAGAAAGCGGGCCGGAGGCATCGACTTGGCTTAGGGAGATTCGCAATTCATTGCGCACATCCACACTTAGGCTAGGGGTGCGATCGCCTAAATCTTTAAGATACAAATCCAGCCGCGAAAAGGGATCGATGGAGTGGGTAATGAAGACAAGCTGGCCTTGGCGAATATAAATAAACCAGGCGATCGCACCGCTTTCGACCTTCAGGTATCCAGTCCAAGGCTTCTGAAGATACTGCTGAATCACCGCCACAATACTTTTGTCCGGATGACTTGCAACTTCACCAGAGAGTGGCTGCACAGATTCCTTTGAAGCGGTCTCAGACAATTGCGTCACAAGATTTGTCCCATTCATTCACGAGGTAATAATCAAACCCTTCTGCAGAACACTGGATCTGAGCCAATCCAATGGGCCAAACCAATCGAAAGGCGATGGATTGGCTTCAATTAACCGAAGTGCCCTCAAAACAATCTACCCCCAGCCTGAACCTATCTAGCATGAATGAACAGATACTTGAGGTATTGCAGGGTTATAAACGGTAGGTCTGGAGATAAACCTAGATTTCCAGCCGATTCGCATTATTAGAGATAGCCTTATTGTTCCCTAAGGTTCCCGCATTCTTACGAAGATAAGACAGACGCCCGAAAGAAAAAGTGCTGCCTAAGCTTCCCAAGCAGCTTCCCAAAGATGATTCCTATGGTGTAGATTTAGTTTTTTCTTGTCTATGGCTACAACACCCATTAAGGTTGAGTGAGGTCTTAATCTGCTGGGTTTATCTCACTGGGTTCATTACGGGTTCAATTCTGCTGACCTGAGGATGTATTGGTGCCATCATCTGTCCAATCGAGTAGAGTTTTAGGCATTCTCAACGGCAAAGGCGGTGTGGGCAAAACCACCACCGCCATTAACTTAGCCGCAGTTTTTGCCCAGCACGCAAAGGTGTTGCTGGTCGATGCTGACCCCCAGGGTTCTGCGACGTGGTGGGCAGAGCAGGGCGCTGAGCCAATCGGGTTTGATATCGCCCAAGAAACCGAGCCAGCCCTGCTGAAGCAGTTAAGAGCGGCTCAGACCTATCAAGTCGTGGTTGTGGATATGCCTCCTGCCTTGGGCTCAGAAGCTCTTGCTGCCGTTATTTCGGCTGCGGACTATCTCATCTTGCCGACGCCCCCTGCCCCTATGGATTTGACCGCATTGGTCCACACCGTCAAAAATGCTGTGTTGCCTGCGGGGGTTGCTCATCGGGTCTTGCTCACCAAGGTAGACCCGCGTAGCGCCAAAGAGGCCTACGAAGCACAAAAAACCCTGCAAGAACTCAAGATTCCGGTTTGCAGTGCGTTTATTCGTGCCTACAAAGCCCACGAACGCGCTGCTTTAGAAGGAAAGGCAATTTTGCAGTGGCATGGTAAAAATGCTGCGCAGGCAGAGTCAGACTACTTAAGGGTTGCCCAAGAAATCGAAAAGGACTGGAGGAAAGCATCATGACGCGCCGAAATCTCTCAGATGTTTTACGGCAGGAGGTCACCAAGGACGCTGAGGAAGCCGCTCCTAATGTCGCCTCTAAAGGTGAAGCTACGCCTGCTGCCCAAAAGGCTGCCAGCCGAGCATCAAAGCCTGCTGCTCCATCTGCTGTGCCTGCGGAAGTGGATCAATCCGCTCAGCTTGCGGAGTTAAAGGCGGCGCTGGCTCAGGGTGCAGAACAGGAGAAAGCGCTCCAGTCTAAAATTAGGTCTTTAGAAGTCAGCGTAAAGCAGCAGCAGACGCAAATCAAAGCCCTTGAAAAAGATCTAGAAACCCAAAGCGGCCAAGCGGCAAATTTAAAGACTGAGCTAGCGGAAGCAAAGGACGTAATTTTGCAGCTTTCGGAAGCCAATACCCAGATGAGTCAGACCCTGGATGAGCTGAAGAAGCCGCCTCAGCGGACGAAGGCTAAAGCGCCTTTGGCGGTGCGCCCATTGCCCCGCCACTCAATTCAGCTGAGGCCGTCTGAGAATATTGATCCGCCCAAAACTATTGATGTGGGCTGGATGGATTAGGCCGGATCTGTAAGATTAGGCAAGGTTTAGCCTGGATGCTTTTGACTCAAGTGAACTGCCTCTGCCAAGGCTAAGGATCATGGCTTAGTGGTGCAGAAAAGTTGTGAAAGGTTTGCCAGCAGGGAATATTCAAATCTATCAAAGGCGACAGAGAGGAGCTTTTGATAGGAGCCTTCAATGGGATGCTTCAGTGCTCCAACCCAAAGCAAGCTTATGTCAACCCCTCAACTCTATCGTCAACTTCAAATTCAATTGAGTCAATAGATCACACCCAAAGATAAACGCCACCTTACTGTGTGTGTTGAAAACATCGCAGCCATCCTCCAAGCCCAAAGTGGGTGCTTAAGCCATTGGCTGACTTATTTGAGCCATTTTCATGTCATGCCCGTAGCCACATAGAGCGTAGCATGCTCAGAGGGGATGAAGCTTTCTATACATCGGTCTAAGACAGATTAATCAGTGGTGTTACCAAAGATGACCGTTGCCACTGCTTAGGCATTGACCACGATGTAATTCACCCCCTGCTTATGCTTTTCTCAAGCGGCTAGATGCTATGAATACTCGCATTGTGCTTGCTAAAGTTACTGTATTCTAAGCTTTTTAACTACTTTTAATTTTCTGCACCACTAAGCCATCTTGCTTGTATTGCAGGGAAAATATTCCTTTACTTTTAAAGATAATCGAAGACATAATTGCTGTACTTATATCCAAATAATGAATTCAAAAGACTTGACTCACCTAGCTCACCTCTGAATAATAGAGATGTAAACAAAAAAAGATTTTTCTGAAAATCAATCTAGAAAATTTATTTTATAGGTTGCATTAACAATTGTTTTGATTTGATTTAAAAATAGATTCAATTGTTTAATCATCTTTTTTAGAAGAAATCTTTTGCAAATCCTAAGGAGAAATACAATGTCTATTATCAAAATCTCTGAACTAAATGAAGTCGCTTTATATGATGTCAATGCCGAGCAGGTCTTTGGCGGCGTTGGATTTTCTCAAACTGCTACGATTGGCCTAACCGGTGGTACTTACGCTGGTGGTGCTGGTGGAGCTCTGTCTCTAAGTGCTTCTAGCTTGGTTCTTGGTTCGTTCTCTCTTAACATCTAAATAAATAAGAACTATAGGCATACTAGATTTGCCTATGGTTCTTAATGACTTTAATGAAGTACAGTTTTTCCAAAAATATTTTTGGAAAAGCTGTACCTAAAATTTTTTCATGAGTGTTTTGACTAGATTAAATACTCATTAATAGTCTAAGAATGGAGAAAATCAATGACAAATTTAGTTATTTCTGAACTAAATGAACAAAAGATGTATTGTATCTCTGGAGAAAATATTATTGGTGGATATGGCTATACAGCAGGAGCGGTCGCAAATCAATTTGGTGTTGCGGTATCAGCCGGCAGTGGTTCAACAGCATCTTTATCTTTTTCTGGATTTGATGCACTAGGTCGTGCATTCAGCTTAAGCTTTGCTTTTTAATATACTATTCGGTGTGAATACTTGACTGTCTCTTTTAAAATATAGATCAGTATTTATAGCTTAAGTATAAAACTTGAGCTTTTAAGTGAGTGGTGAACAGCTTATTCTTTTTAAGATGTTTAAATGTCTTGAAATGGCTTCACCACTTTTTTGTGTCTAAAATTCTAATAAAAATAAATGCTTCAGATTTTAAAGATATATATTTTATAATAAAATCTTTGCTTAAAAATTTCTAAATCTTAAGTTGTAACTTCTTTGCTTACATACTTGCTTCTATCGTTACAGTAGAGATGGACTGCTGAGGTAAATAAGATTTGCCGGAGAGGTTGATGGTAACTTCTGCCTGCTTAATCTTTCCTTTTAGCCACTCTGTGAATAAATGGGAAAGAATTCTGTCTCGCATCTCTTTGTCAAGGATGGGCTGAATAATCTCTTCTACTAAGATTAAATGTGTCCCCAAGGGTGAAGTAATGGGCGCAATGAGTTGTGGAGGAGATGCTGCAAAAACTGCTGCTGCAATTTCAGGTCTTAATTCCTGCCGTGACACAATGCCGCGAAATCCGCCTAGACGACGCTTTTCTGGTTCTTGTATATATTGCCGAGCAATCTCAGAAAAGCTAGCTTCTCCCTCTTGCAGCGAATAGTAGAGCTCTTGTACGAGGTCTTCATCTTCTAGAATAAGTTCATAAATGACGGCTTTGATGTACTCTAGGCGATGCTCCCAAAAAAATGGCTCTATCTGTGTCTCTAACAGGTGCTTTGCGAGCTTCGTTGTGATGACGCTGGTGCGGCTAATGGTTTCGAATTCTTCTATCGTTAGATGATGATGACGCAGCCATGCTAGAGTTTCATCCACTTGCCTAAGATTATTTGTAAGCCTGAGGCTATCGGCTGCTTCCTGAAGCTCTTCTGGCTCTGCAGCAATCTCTTCTGCTTCTGCGATCGCCATAATGATTTTGTGCGCCACAATTCCCTCAATGATCTGGGGAATTTGGCAGGACAGTTTCAGGTGTTTCACCAAATCATCTTGTGAAATCGAAATTGTATGTTGCATCGTGATGCTCTACTCCTTAGTCAAATGCGGTGAAATGCTCCGGTTTAGTTTGCGCAGGCGTCAAGGTGCTAAAGTTTGAGGCCGCTGCTGCGCAGTTTTTTAAAGGGATCTAGGAAAAAGTCGATGACTCGTCGCTGACGCACTACGACTTCAGCCGTTGCGGTTTGACCTGGATTCAGTGCAATGCACTTTTGGCCACTAGGGATACAGGTTTTTTTGAGCTTGACCTGAATCTCAAACGTTGCGACTGAGCCATGATTCGTGTTTTCTATCTCTGAATTTGGAGATATTCGGCTCAAGGTTCCTTTTACAATGCCGTAGTCCTGGAAAGGATAGGCGTCAAACTTTACGCGCACAGGCATATTGAGATGTAAAAAGCCGCTTTCGCGAGTGGTCATTTTCGCTCGCAAAATCATGGGAGTTCCTATGGGGGCGATTTCAGCAATGAGGGCGCTGGGCTCTACCACCGCCCCTGTGCGCTGAATCGGAAGCTTGTAGATGGTGCCATTGGCTGGCGATCGCAGGAGTCGCTGATCTATCTGCCGCTTGAGCGATTGAATCTGGCCTTCACTCTGGGCAATATTGGCCCGAAGTATGGCAATTTGTGACTGTAGCTCTTCGAGCTGCTGTTGCACTTTCTGAAGGGCTAGGGAGTTGGAATGATTTAGGCTCTGATGATTGCGGCCTACCTCGACAGCCTGAAGTTTAGATAGGTCAATGTCGTTTTGAAGTTGGGCAACGGATCGCCCGTACTGATTTTCTTGTTCTGCTAGCTGTAGCTTCGCTTTTTTAATATCAGCGATCGCTTGGGACAACTGCCGTTCGCTATCTGCAACATCTTTCTGCTTGGCGATGACTGTAATTTGCGGAACGGCCCCTTCAGCTTGAGCCTGGAGAAATCGGTCGAGCTCCCATTGATTTAGCTCAACTTGCTTTTGAAAAAAATGGAGATTTGCTTGCTGGATGCTTAAAGACTCCTTGGCCTGATCCAGCAGCGCCTTTTTTTCGGCCCGTTGGGCCTTAAAGGTGGATTGCTTGCCCGCTAAAATCCCTTGGGCTTGGGAAACTTGCGCCTGCTTTTCAAGATCCTGGGTTTGGCCTTGTTTTTGCTGCTCTAGAACCTGGAGATTAAGCTGGCTCTTAATGAGCTGCACTTGTCCCATCTGATTCAGCTGGCCAGAGAGTTTAGCCTGTACCTGCTGAAGCTCTGATTCAACTTGATAGGCCTCTAACTCTAACAGTGGCTGGCCTTTGACGACCTGCTGGCCTTCTTTGACCAGCACTTTTGCCACTTTGCCGCTTTCGGCCGCACCAACCTTAAAGGTTTGACCTTCTGGTTCAAGACGGCCACGGGCGCTACCTGTCTCATCTGCTTTGGACAGCACCGCTAACGGCAGCCCAATTGCAGTAAAAATAATGACAAAGTAGAGTAGCCCTCTTGTCCACACTCTTGGAAGGGCGGTCAGCAGTTCCTGGGTTGCGTAGGCATAGTCGTTTTCGAGGCGCTGGATCGCTGGTTGCTCTGGCACTGGCAGCGCAAGGGCGTGAGGGGTGGTGTTCGGCTCCACCACTGTCTGAAGGGCAGCAGTCTGCTGGATTGAAGCCAGGTTTTTTGCGCTGGCCTGATGCTCTGTTTCGCACAGGTGGGTGATTAAGGTAGAAACCTCTTGGAGTGGCAGGGAAATTGATGTAGATGTTGCTGTTGTGCTGGCTATCTTTTCTCCTGCAGAAGATGGGGAATCTTGTGCCAAGACTTGATGAATGCGATCGCGCAGTTCCTCATAGCTCGCTTGTTTTGGCAGAAAGTTTTCGTGGGTTAAAAGTGCTCCAAACCGATCTGCAACATCACTGTAGCTAGCAGACAGCACAATAATTGGAATTTTGGCACACTGCTCTTGGGCTTTAAGGGCCTGATAGACTTCATAGCCATCCATTTCTGGCATATAGAAGTCCAGCAAAATCAGGCTAGGCTGAATTTCCAATGCCTTGGCGATACCTTGCTGGCCACTTTCTGCTTCGTATACCTCCAGAAGATCGCCGGTAAGCTGGCTGGAAATTAACTTGCGCAGCACCAAGTTGTCATCAATGATTAAAATTCTATGCCTGGAATAGTTGGGATTAGTCTGGCCGATGAGAGCCTGGTCGCTGAGAAGTGGGTCGTTGAGGGGCGGATTATGTGAAACCTGGAGGGGCTGAGGCGAGTTGTTTGCCATGGGTGAAAGATCCTTGTCTGCAAGGAGCGCTAGGATTGGGCCTATATTTTGGAGGCTGCATGGTGAATGCGGTTAAAGGTTGGGCTGCAGGGAACATACGCAAGAAGGAATGGAGAGAAAGAATCAAGGGAACTGTGCAGATGAGGCTTAGCTTGCAATAGCAAACTGCTGCTGATTTAGGTAAAAGTAATGTCCATGTTTTTTCATTAATTCGGCATGGGTTCCTTGTTCAATTAAGACGCCGCGATCAAGCACCAGGATGAGATCGGCATTGCAAATCGTCGAAAGCCGATGAGCAATCACAAGAGTGGTTCGATTTTGCAAAATTGTGGCGAAGTTTTGCTGAATAATGCGCTCTGACTCAGCATCAAGATGGCTGGTCGCTTCATCTAAGATCAGGAGTCTGGGCTGCCCCAAAAGCGCCCGTGCGATCGCCAGCCGCTGACGCTGACCACCGGACAGTAAGCCACCCCCCTCACCAACCAGGGTTTCGTAACCCAGTGGCAACTGTCGAATAAACTGATCTGCCCCTGCTTGCTCTGCGGCTTTCATCACTTCGCTTAAGGTGGCTTCGGGATGGGCAATGCTAATGTTGTCGCGGATGGTTCCGCCAAATAGAAAGGTATCCTGATCGACCACTCCAATTTGTTGCCTGAGTGATCGCAGTGATAGCGTTGTAATATCCTGCCCGTCCATTAAGATTCTTCCGGTGGTGGGAGGATAAAGCCCCAAAACTAGCTTAGAAACCGTGGTTTTCCCAGAACCACTCCGTCCTACTAGGGCTACCGTTTGGCCGGGGTGTACCTCAAAACTAAGATTTTCTAGAGTATTAATGTCACTACTGGCGTGGTAGCGGAAGGTCACTTGCTCAAAGCGTATCGACCCTTGCAACATGGGCAAGATTTGGCGGGGCTGCTGCTGCAAATCTTCCTCTGGTTCAGCATCTAAAACATCATTAATCCGCTCCACGGCAATCACGACTTCCTGAAGCTGGTTCCAAAGCACAATCATGCGCTGAAAGGGCGTAATCACATTGCCCAGCAGCATATAAAACGCAACTAACTGCCCAACCGAGAGCTGATTTTGAATCACTTGGCCTGCCCCAAACCAAAGCAGAAACGTGATAGCGAAGGACTCAATGACTGAGCTGCAAATGCGCAGGCGATTGCTCACGAGCTGGCCAGAGAACGTGCTTCTGATAAATTGGCTCAGCAGTCCTTCCCAGTGCCAGCGCACAGTTTGCTCCAAAGCCATAGAGCGAATACTGCGAATGCCGGTCAGCGCTTCGATGAGGTAGCTATTCTCGGCGGCCATCCCATTAAAAATTTCCTTGGAGATTCGTCTTAAAAATGGGGTCGCAACCAGCGCCAACAAAAAAAACGGCGGCACAACAACCAGCACCAGTAGTGCTAGCCGCCAGCTATACCAAAACATGAGTCCGAGGTAAACAAAAACGGTTGTCAAGTCTAGGAGGATAGAGAGTGCTTCCCCGGTTAAAAATTGTCGAATCTTATAGTTTTCCTGAACCCGCGACATAATGTCGCCCACGTAGCGGGATTCAAAAAACTGCATCGGAAGTCGAAATGTATGCTGAATAAACCCCACAATCAGCGAGAGGTCAATTTTATTGGCGGTATGGTCAAGGAGGTACTGTCTGAGTCCGGTGGTCGCAATTTTGAAGATCCCAAAAATCAGCAGCGCAAACCCAACCGCATTAAGCGTCAGGTCGCTCCCCTGGACAACAACCCGATCCAAAAGGAGCTGGGTCAGCAATGGGGTAACTAATCCAAAAACTTGAATCAGTAAAGAAGCCGCTAAAACTTCAAATAATACGAGGCTGTGAGGCTTAATGAGCTCAAAAAACTGCCAAAAGGCTGGATTGGCTTCCTGGGCTGTTTTGAGCAGGATTGTTGGCTCTAACAGCAGTGTGTATCCTGTCCACCCTTGCTTGAAGGCAGCATGGGTGAGCGATCGCTGGCCAATAGCCGGATCGGCGATCATGACGCGCTTGGGCGTGATGGCATACACCACGACATAGTGCTTTCCTTCCCAATGGGCGATCGCCGGGAGAGACTGCTCCGCAAGCTTATCTAAACTTGCTTTGACAGGTCTAGCTATAAATCCGATACTTTCTGCGGCGTCTGCCAAAAAGCGTAGGGAAGAGCCGCTTCGGTTTACATTCGCCAAATCTCTTAGGCGATTAATGCTGAAGCGCTTGCCCCAGTACCGTCCAACCATCGCCAAACAGGCTGCACCACAGTCTGTTGCACTTTGCTGGGCAAAAAAAGGATATTGTCGAGCAACACGACGCCAGATTTGACTTAGCCGAGTGGTAGGGTTTGGAAAATACTGACGGCGCGAAGGTTGACGCGATACCTGTAGTACGGGCTTTGCGATCGCATCTTTCTGGCGTGCAAACCCTGTGATTGGCTCTAGGCTCTGCGGAAGTGGGCGGTGAATCCTTGAAATCGCCTCACCGTTTTGAGTTTTTCCCCAGGACGTAAGCAGAGACGCAAGCAAAGGAAATTTTTGTACCAGCAGATCTCTTGCAAGGTCACTCAGACTATACAGCTCAGTAGGCTGAGAGGCCTGTAAATCCCTCACAACGGGAACCTCTGACAATAAAATAAGCTGCCCTGTTTGGAACCTTACCTCAGGCCCTTCAAACGCAGACCTACTTCGAAGCTCACCTTGACGAATTAGCCAAAGAGACTGAGCGTCATAGAGTGGGATAGGAAGGCTTCCTGGGCTTAAGGTATGAGGCTCAAGTTGCGAAACAAGTTTTTTTAACGCTTCAGAATCTGCATACCGCAGCAGCAGACTCTGCCGGCAGAACAGCAGCAGATCTTGCTGGACAGCCTGAGTTCTCAGTTTTTCCTGAAGTGCAGGATATTTTTGCATGAGATAGCGCACGAATGTCTCAGGCAAAACCCCAATTTGTAAACTTAGGGATGCACGAACCTTATAAGGATGAAATCCTTCATCGGGAAAGAGCGTAATCTCTCCAAAGGTTTCTTGTGGACCGATAGAGACCACGAGATTTTCATGGCAGTCCAGAATTCGAGCCTTACCGGTCAAGACAATATAAAGACCAGCCGCAGCACTGTTTGAGTGCCAAAAATTTTTACTAGAAGTAGGGTATAGAAATTCAACTTGACGAATACTCTGCGCCAAGTCCTCCTCGAAAATGAAAGTACCCAAAATTTGCCTTAAGGTCAGACTTAGCTGATGACTTAAAACAGCAGAAGGAGACTGTATCATAACAAATCTACCTGCTAACGATAGCTAAAGTGCTTCCTTCAAAAAAATCTTAAAAAGATCTTAAAGAAAATCTATTAGTTCAATTCAGCATTGGGCTGACAAATGGTAGGATGAACAAGATTAAGTCCCCATACAAACTCGGAGTTTGGCAAGCTTTTTGGGTTCAATACTTGAATATTGATGCTGTATTGCTCTAGAGACTTTTGCTCTGCCTTAAGAGGTTTTAGTCGACTCGAAAGACCCAACTGACTCAGAAGACGATTGATATGTCGGTTACTAACCTCAATCCCTAATTCCTTTGCTAAATGCTTTCTGAGCCAGTCTCCCGTCCATGTATGAAAAGAATACCCGTAGTCTCGCGGACTTTTGGTCGCCAGCTCTTTAAGTCGATCTATAAACTGGCTATTGATTGTTTTGGGACGGCCGATTTGATCGTCATTCCATAGATGCGCTTTCCCTGACTCGGCAACAGCAATCCAATGGCGCGCAGTTTGCTGCGCACATCCTAAGACTTTACAGATATGCGCTTGCGAATGGCCTAAATCTGCTAACAGCATAATTTCAATGCGACGTCGATACGCTAGAGACAAATTGTGGTTCAGCGCCTTCATCAATACTTCTCTCTGAAAATCGCTTAAAAGGTGGCCCTGAGATGATGAGCTATGGCTTAGCTCAGGAGCCTTTGATTGCCCCATAAGTTGCATTTTTATACCTCTTAATAATTCAGTGGCTGCTGAGGCAAAAGTATTTATGATACCTTCGCTTAAACCGACTGACGCACTCAGAATGAATGCATTCAGAGCATTCAGAACTGATGCATTCAGAACTGTAAGTCAAAGTTTATCTATACCAGAATATAGATAAATAAATGCTGAGAGTTTCAGCTACCTACATATGATCTTAAAAACTCATACTTGAGTGGAAAATTTTCCCGCCCTGTATTTGTCATTAAGATATAAAGTCAAACAACTCAAGCCAGCCAAAATAATACAGAAGTTTTATGGAACACACTTTTTAATTGTTCAAAGAGAAAAAATGATGCAAAACCATCAATATTTTTCTCTATAGACATGAACTTCTTCAAATTTATGAAGAATGACTCTGGGGAAGATCTGTTGTTGTGCTTTATTTACAGCTCACTCACGCCAGTTAAACCCAAATATCTTTGTAAATTGTTTAAATTTAAAAAGATATTTAAGTTGATAAATCTCTTTTGAAAAAAAAATAACTAAACGGTTGATCTAAACTTTTTTTTGAATTTTGCACAACTGGAGTGAATATATCATGCTTATAAATGAGATGTCTAGATGTATAGGTTAATAGTATAAGTAAATACATCTTTTATCTATAATATGTGTTTTAGGTGAATTTCGAGTGTATTTGTCTAAATTCGAAGAATTATATCTGTTTTTATTCTCTACATTAGATTTTGTGCCTAATGCCCATGGTCAAGCGCCCAAAAGCAATTGGATCATAAGATCTGGTGTGCTCAATTATCGTACAAAGCGCTGTATAAGGCTTTAGGATTGAACCTTAGCTTCTCTAAATCGATTAGAACCATCAAGCAAGTTGACTTAATAAGTTGGACTAAAAATATTTAGGTCTCAATTTTAGCAATTCTGGATTAAAGCGCCTAATAACGTAATTTTATTAGGCGCTTGTTTTATCAGGGTAAGCGAAAGAAAAAAGTAACCCTTACATGCACTATTTGAAACATGTTCAACCTAGCCTTGAAGCAACAGTTCCTCATTGCCTGCTAGTCTCAACAAGTTTATTCCATTGAGAACCTTGTTTGTCTGACAGGAACCCCAGGCTTGTAAGATTAAAGTTCGGCAATCATTTAATCCTTAAGGATCGTGAGTTAGATAAGAACCAGAATGGTCTAGCCGAGTGCCTTAGCACTGCCCTTTCAGAAGATGATTTCTGGAGGTTATTAAATCCGTGCACCTTAAGGGATTACAGCCAGTCGCATCCCTGGTCGTTAAGCCTTTATTCATCTGTGAGCCATAGCTCCTTGGTCAAGCTTTCATCAAGGATGCGCTTGGGTTTAACCACGAGCAGTAAGCGTCCGAGCAGGTTTTGCTGAGGGGCTTCAGGAAACCACTGGATCTCAATTTCGCCATTGGTCTCGATCGCAAAGTAGGCTTGCTCGTCCCAGGTGCGCTGTGCGCGATCAATGACGATCAGCACTTCTTGGTTGACCTGATCGGGCGGGAAGGGAAGGCGATCGCTCTGGGTGAGAATGGCGATGGGGTCTTCTGCGCTGAGCAACACCTGCCAGCCCGGGAGGGGAACCCAGGCCCCTTCTCCGGCAAATTTGACAATTCTAAAGGGTTCTTGTTCTTCAAGGATGGGAACAGCTTTGAGGGCATCCACAGGAAGGGGTAGCTTTCCCAGTAAGGGTAAAATTCGGGGCAAGTCTTCGTCCGACTCTAGTCGATAGAGGGGTAAGCGAGGGGCAGGCTGCTGCTTGACGATGCTGAAGTCCGTGAGCAGCTTTTCCAGTTCCCGGCGGGCGGCATCGCTCTGGACATACCGCAGCCCCTTGGCAATGAGGCGCGATCGCTCTTGGAGGTCAGATTTTTGACGTGCCTGAACCCAGCACTGGTGCGCAACGGCATCGCCAGGGTGAGTGGTAAAGGGTTCCGGCACTTTACTAAGGCGAGAAAAGTCCTTCAGGGCTTTTGTGATTTCGTGGGCTTCATCGCTATCGATGCGATGCTGATGGGCAAAGTTCGCCGCTGCGACGCGCTCTGGCTGGGTGAGCACCCGAAATTCATAGAGAATATCGCTCCCGCGCTGCTCAAAGTGCTCAAGGACTGCGGGAGTCGCTTCAGATTGGCGCAGTCCCTCATAGACCTGAGCGGCAACAATGACCTGATTTTGCTGGATTGGCTCAAATCCCGTCTCTTCAAAAATAGCCTGGGGACTGCGGCCTGCTTTCTGAAGCTGCTGGCAGGCTTGACCCCACTCTACCCAGTTCCCTTGCTTTCGCCTCAAGGTCAAGGTAAGAGATTCGATCTCGTCTGAAGACAAGACTTCTGAGGGGGTGGATTGGGTAAAAGGCGAGGGTTCAGTCATGGGTTGGGGGTATGGGGGCGATCGCAGGAAAACCTCGCGTCAAACGAGGGTTGAAAACAGGGCAGCTTACGAACAGGAATCAAATTCTTAAGACAGACTGCCAAAAGAAATGCTCATTTTCTAAAACGGATAGCGTGCTTCAAGTCGTCAGCATACTTTTTCTCTTAAGCTTTTTTATTCTAGAGTCAAGCTGACAGCTTCGGTCTAGGCGATGAATTTACTGAGCGATGGGTTTATCAAACTTCAAACTTAACCTCTTGCCCATAAAGACTATGCAAGACTAAAACTATGCACGGGAGATAACTATGCACGCAAGATAACTATGCACCTAAGAACTATGCACGCAAGGTAACTATGCACGCAAGAGCTATCCACGGAAGATAACCACCCACGAAGTTGACCCTTCACAGATTGATTTGTGGGTATAGCCCCTGAATACAGTTCCTAATAGTCCCTGAATACAGTTCCTAACAGCCCCTGAATATAACTCTTGAATACAAGCCCTAAATAACCCTAGATACACCCCTGGATACATCCTTAGAGGCATCTAAATTGCCTATCCTTTGAGGGTTGAGTGCGTTAACTCACGTTCTAGGCTCTGCGATCGCCATTCTCTCCAGAGCCATACCGTTAGAGGTTGCCCATGCTAGAAGTTTTGCAAGCCGTCTTACGGAGCGACGAGAAAGGAGATCTTCGTCAGCTCGTGGCCGATCTTCACGCAACGGAGAAGCGCTATCTACTGCGCAACGAAATCTTACAGACCTTTGAGCATACCTGTCAGGTGCTCAATAAGGCTCCCTACTTTTTTTATAGCTCACGCCTCGGTGAACTGATCCACCTCACCCATGAGGTGCTACTAGAAGAAGGGAACGTCTGGCTGATTTTACGACCCCGCATTGCCCGCCAGTTGATCCTGCGGCTCTCAGCGGACTTGGGCAGCGTGGATGTGATGCCGCCCGAAACCCTGCTCGATCTGCGCGATCGCCTTGTGGATCGCTACCAGCCCGGTGTCCTGGAAATTGATTTGCAGCCCTTTTATGACCTGGATTTGAGCATCCAAGATCCGCGCAGCATTGGTGAAGGACTTGGCTTTCTGCACCGCTACCTGGCCGGAAACCTGGGTAAAGACCCCCAAACTTGGATGCAGTCCATCTTTGAAGTCCTGCGATCGCACCATTTCAACGGTCTATCGCTGCTGCTCAATGAGCGGATTCACAGCGCAGAGCACCTTCAGCAACAGGTCAAAGAAGCCACCGGACTGCTGCACCATCGCCTCCCCCAAGCTGGCTATGAAACCGTACACTTAGACCTCCAGACCCTCGGCTTTGATCCCGGCTGGGGGGATACCGTTGCCCGCGCCTGTGAAACCTTCGAGCTGCTTGATCGGCTGCTTCATACCCCCGACTCCGCCGTCCTAGAAGCGCTGGTTTCTCGGATTCCCAGTATTTTTAAGATTGTTTTGATTTCTATTCATGGCTGGGTTGGGCAGGACGGCGTACTGGGTCGCCCAGAAACTGCGGGACAGGTTGCCTACGTCATGGACCAGGCAAGGCATCTAGAGCATGCCCTCACCCAAAATATTCAGCGCTGTGGCCTAGATCGGCTGGGCGTTACCCCCCATATCGTGATCCTGACCCGCCTGATTCCAGACTGCGATGGCACCCAGTGTGCCCTGCCCCTAGAGCAACTTAAAGGCACGGAACACGCCTGGATTTTAAGAGTGCCCTTCCGGAACGACCCGGCCTCCATTCTGCCGCAGTGGATCTCTAAATTTGAGGTTTGGCCCTACCTGGAAGGCTTTGCCAACGAAGCAGAGAAGGCCGTTCTGGCGCACCTTCAGGGCAAACCCGACCTGATTATTGGTAACTATACCGACGGGAATCTTGTTTCTTTCTTGCTAGCACGCCGTCTCAAAGCGCCCCACTGTTTTATTGCCCATGCCCTAGAAAAGCCCAAATATCTCTTTAGCGATCTGTATTGGCAGGACTTAGAGCCGGACTATCACTTTTCTTTGCTGTTTACCGCCGATCTCATTGGCATGAATGCGGCTGACTTTATTGTGACCTCCTCCGCCCAGGAAATTTTGGGCACCCCGGACACCACCGGCCAGTTTGAGTCCTACCAGTGCTTTAGTCTGCCTCAGCTTTACCATGTTGTTAACGGCATCGATCTGCGCAGCCCAAAATTTAACGTCGTCCCCCCCGGCGTCAACGAACGCGCCTTTTTTCCCTACCATCTCAGCCATGAGCGCAGCCCTAGCGATCGCGATCGGATCGCCGACCTTCTCTTTCACCGGGAAGACTCGCAAATTCTAGGCTATTTCGAGACCCAGGAGAAACGGACTATACTCAGCTTTGCGCCCATCATCGCCGTCAAAAACCTCCCAGGCTTAGTGGAATGCTTTGGCCGCAGTACCGATCTGCGCGATCGCTGTAACCTAGTTGTCCTCACCGGAAAACTCCATCCCGAAGAGGCCATTAATGCTGAAGAAAAAGGCGAAATTGAAGCCCTGCACCATTTAATTGAAGAATATCAGCTTGAAGGCAGCATTCGCTGGATTGGCACCCCCCTCTCCAGTCTCGACCTCGGTGAAGCCTTTCGCGTCGTGGCTGATCGTCAAGGAATTTTCCTGCACACCGCTCGATTTGAACCCTTTGGCCTGACAATCTTAGAGTCGATGATTTCTGGGTTGCCCACCTTTGCCAGCCAGTTTGGTGGGCCTTCTGAAATTATTGAGCACGGGGTCAATGGGTACTTAATTAACCCCACAAACCTAGAAGAAACCGCATCCAAAATTCTGCAGTTTTTCCAAGACTGCAACACTCAGCCCGACCATTGGAAGCTCTTCTCAGAACGCTCGATCCATCGGGTCAAAGATCGCTACAGTTGGACAATACACACCACCAAACTGCTAGCGCTGGCAAACTTATACTGGTTCTGGAATAAAACTGCACCCCACAACCGAGAAGCTATGTTTCGCTATCTAGAGCTGATCTATCACTTTATTTACAAATCTCGCGCCTCAGCCCTTCTCCAGCAGACTCAGGATGCTGCGGCTTCACAACCTTAAGCGCTACTTTTGGGGTCAGATGGGCCTAAACCATTTTTGATAGTCATCCTTGAATAGTCATCCTTGAGAAGAAGGTTTTTGACAAACAGTCGATTTATCCCCATCCCTTGACCCCAGTCTTGCTATCCAGATCTAGATTAATTGACGAGATTGATTCACTAGATTGATTGACTAGATTGATTGAATGGATTTGACCCAAAACCGTCAGTGCCCCCTTTGAGGAAAAAGTAGATAACCCCATGCAGGGACTTTCAGAAGTGCAAAACTTGACCTATACCGATTGGGTTGTCCTAGAGACTCAGTTCAGCCCTGAACTGCTGCATACTCGTGAAACCGTTTTTACCCTTGGGAACGGCTACCTCGGCACGCGCGGCAGCTTTGAGGAAGGTTATCCCCAAGCGGTTCCGGCCACGCTCATTCATGGCGTCTTTGACGCGGTGCCTATCGTCTATACCGAGCTGGCAAACTGCCCCAACTGGCTGCCCCTCACCCTCAGCATCAATGGGGAATCCTTTCGGCTCGATCAGGGCACCCTGCTCCGCTATGAGCGCAGCCTCGATCTGCGTCAGGGCTTGTTGTCTCGTAAAGTGCGCTGGCAAAGTCCCCACGGCCGCACGGTCGATTTAAAGTTTGAGCGCTGGGCGAGTATGGCCGATCCCCATGTGCTGGCAATCCGGTGTGAAATTGTCCCCCTCGACTTTGAAGGATTTGTGGAGGTGCAGGCCAGCCTCAATGGATACCCTGAAAACCAAGGCTTTAATCATTGGGAGCTCCTTCAGCAGGGCAAAGAGGATCGCAGCATTTGGCTGTCTTCTCGTACGCGCAGCTCCCATATCCGTCTGGGGATGACGGCTCAAATGAATTTGGTGGGGGCCGATACCCCTCTGCAAAGCACCAATGTACCGGGCTACCCGACCCTTTCTACTACGTTTTTGGTGCAGGCTGGTGAGCACTATGCCGTCGAAAAACTCATTACGATCTATACATCTCGCGAAACCACTGACCCCTTAGAAGCAGCGATCGCCCGTCAAGCTGGCCTGCCCAGCTATCAAACCCTAAAGGCAGAGCATATTGCAGCCTGGGCGGAGATTTGGGACAAGTGTGACATTGATATTGAAGGCGATACCAGGGCACAACTGGCGCTGCGCTATAACCTTTTTCAGCTCCTGATCTGTGGATCTCGGACGGATGATCGGGTCAGTATTCCGGCCAAAACCCTCTCTGGGTTTGGGTATCGGGGCCATGTGTTTTGGGACACCGAGATTTTTATTCTGCCGTTTTTCACCTTTACCCAGCCCGATACAGCAAAGCGTCTGCTGAACTATCGCTACCACACCCTAGAAGGCGCTCGTCGCAAAGCCCTCAACTATGGCTATAAGGGTGCAATGTACGCCTGGGAAAGTGCAGATACGGGCGATGAAGTTACCCCTCGCTGGTCTTTGCCCAATCAGCCCTACGCCGAGGACGTGCGGATCTGGTGTCGAGATCAGGAAATCCACATCAGCGCGGATATTGCCTTTGCGATTTGGCAGTACTGGCAGGCCACCCAAGACGATCCTTGGCTGCGAGACTATGGTGCGGAGATTATTCTAGACACGGCAATTTTTTGGAGCAGCCGCGTTGACCTCAATATTAAATCCGAGCGCTACGAGATTCGTGAAGTCATTGGTGCCGATGAGTATCATGAGCATGTCAGCAACAATGCCTTTACCAACCGGATGGCGCAGTGGCATCTAGAGCAGGCGCTCTTTGTGTGTGACTGGCTTCAGGCTAGCTATCCTGAAACCTTCGCTGTGCTGCACGCGAAGCTGAATCTGTCAGATGATCGGCGATCGCGATGGCGCGATATTGTCCAAAACATCTGGATTCCCTACGATCCAAAAACGGGTCTCATTGAAGAGTTTGAGGGCTTTTTTAAGCTCAAAGATCTAGATTTAGCCACCTATGAGCCGCGTCAGCAGTCCATGCAGGCGCTCTTGGGCATTGAAGGTGCAAATCAGCACCAGGTACTTAAGCAGCCCGATGTACTGATGCTGATGTATCTTATGCGCTTCAGCCAAGGGTTTCCCTACCGGGAAGACTGGCTCCAGGTCAACTGGGACTACTACGCCCCCCGAACAGACATTACCTACGGATCTTCCCTAGGCCCAGCGATTCACTCCATCTTGGCAGCGGATCTTAAAAAGACGGCTGAAGCCTATGAACGGTTTATGCAGGCGGCACTCGTTGACCTCGAAGATGTGCGAGACAATGCGGCAGACGGTATCCACGGGGCCTCAGCGGGTGGGCTTTGGCAGGCTGCGATCTTTGGGTTTGGCGGCATTCAGCTCACGCCGGAAGGGCTGATTGCAAACCCTCATCTTCCCCCAGGCTGGACTCGGCTCCGGTTCCGGCTCCACTGGCGCGGAAAATGGTATGACTTTGATCTCAAACCCCCCATCAGCGATCGCCAAAAGTACCCAGATATTCAGGGCGTCATCTTTGATCTAGACGGGGTTCTCACCGATACTGCGGAGTATCACTACCATTCCTGGCAAAAGCTGGCCGATGAAGAAGGGCTGTTCTTTAACCGCCAGGCCAACGAAGCCTTGCGGGGCGTATCGCGCCGCGATTCCTTGCTGCGTATTTTGGGCAATCGCCAGGTGCCAGAAGAGAAGTTCCTGGAAATGATGGATCGTAAAAATCACTACTACGTGAGCTTTATTCAGGATATTTCACCGAAGGATCTGCTGCCCGGTGCGCTCACGCTGCTCCAGGACTTACGCCAGCGCAAGATTCGCATCGCCCTAGGCTCCGCCAGCAAAAATGCCAAGCCCGTCATTGAACGGCTCGGCATTGCCGACTTCATCGATTTTGTGGCCGATGGCCATAGCGTCGAGCATTCTAAGCCTGCACCGGACTTGTTTTTGTTCGCGGCCCATCATCTAGGGCTAGAGCCCCAGCACTGTCTGGTTATTGAAGATGCTGCATCGGGGGTGGAAGCGGCCCTTGCGGCCAAGATGTGGGCTGTGGGGCTAGGCCCTCAAGAGCGTGTCGGCAAAGCCCATGTAGTGCTGCCCAATTTGGCAGGGCTGACCTGGAGCGATCTGCTAATTAAGCTCAGTGAAACTGAAAAACATGCATCTTTTGCTATCCACTAGCGGCTGTTTAGGAAAAATGCTGGAAACCTTGCTCTAGAGAGAGTGGGGCACCGAGACTCTGCCCTCCTTCATCGACCAGCCGGACGGTTGGATCGGTCACAATTTTGCCAATGATGACGGCCTGTTGCCCTAGCTGTGAAACCAGTGCTTCGGCGAGAGGCTGCGGCAGGCAAAGGATCAGCTCAAAGTCTTCACCGCCGTAGAGTACCCAATGAATGAGTGTTTGCTCCGAAAGCGACTGAGTGGCGCGCAAAACTTCTGGGATAGGTAGGCGATCGCGGTTGAGCCTTGCGCCAACTCCGCTTGCCCGACAAATCTGCAGCACTGCATCGGCGAGGCCATCGCTGCTGTCCATGCCTGTGATGCGTGCCGTTGGGTCAAGCTGCCTTAGCAGGGGTGGCACATCCAATCGGGGTGTGGGTCGCTGATGAGCACGCTTGAGCAAGGACTGAGCTTGTGGGCTTAAGTCCTGACCCCACTCAGGGTTGAGCAGTAGTTCAAGTCCAGCGCGGGAAGCGCCGTGGACGCCCGTCACCACGATCGCATCCCCTACCTGAGCGGTGGAGCGCAGAAATTGTTGGCCTAACAACACTTCGCCCAAGGCTGTGATGGAGAGGGTTAAGATGGGCGATCGGCAGAGATCTCCCCCCAGAATAGGAGCTTGATAAAGGCTCAGACAACCTGTAATTCCCTCATAGAGTTCATCCAGCCACTGCACGGGCGTTGTGGGAGGCAGCCCCAAACTCACGGTAATTCCCAAGGGCTGGGCACCCATGGCCGCGAGGTCAGACAGGTTTGCAGCAGTGCCTCGCCACCCCACATCCTGGGGCGAAGTGGTACATTTCCCTGGTGTGTCTTGTCCTGTCGCGCCTTGTTCTGTCGTGACGCACCCTGTCGCGGCGTACCCTGTCGCAAAGTGCACACCATCCACCAGCATGTCTGCCGTCACCACCAGGCTATAGCCAGCGCGTGGGATGAGAACAGCGGCATCATCCCCCACAAGGTTGGCGGGACAAAAGCGCTGAACTCGCTGGAGAAGCTGCTGCTCACCCAGGTCTGCAACGTAAAGACCCTCAAAATGATCCTCTGAAGGATGCTCAGATGGTAGATTTGTACTCATGATTTTGCTCATGATACAGAAAAAAGGGCGATCGCCTGAGTGGGTAAAGAGGGCGCAGTTCGGTGGAGTTGAGGGGATGCGCTTACTTTCAGCAGCGTTACAAAAGGGGAATGTTCCGCCCCTTTGTTGACAGGGGCGTTTCTGGCCTTTCAGTCTAAACCTGCTGGAAAATTGCTTCTATCGCTTGCTTTAAACCTGGCAGATAGTTCACTACCACATTCCAGACAATATCCAGGTCGATGTCTAAATATTGATGAGCCAGGACGTTGCGAAAATCGCCAATTGTTCTCCAGTCAATTTCGGGGCGTATCGCTTTCCACGCATCTGACAGTCGTTGGGTTGATTCACATAGCGTTTGCAGATTTCGGATCACCGCATCCTGAGTTCTTAGGTCGGCAAAAAAGGTTGTTTTTCCTTCAACCGTGTAGATCTTGATACGTTGGATGCAGTCTCTAATATGAATCAGATAAACACGGTTGTCTTTCATAGCGATCGCGCTTCATTTAAGATGCGATCGCGAATGAAATAGTGCAAGGACTTTTCGGTCACAACATCCACCTTGTGATTTAGTAATGCTTCTAAATCCTGAATGAGTCCGACCGGAAACCAGGGACTTAATGGTTCGCCTAAATCTACCAATAAGTCAATATCGCTATTAGCCTGAGCGTCTCCCCGAACAACGGAGCCGAAGATCCGCACGTTTTTCGCACCGTGTTGAGTGGCGAGTTCTAGAATGCGATCGCGCTGCTGGTGAAGAATCGCTTCAATTTTGAGGGTTTCTGGTGTTTTCATGGACAACCTCGAAACGGTCATGCTCTTTATCCCTTAAGCCTATCCCCTTTTCTTTTGTGATCGCCCCTTTCCGTTGTGACGATCACCCTTATAAACTAAGGAGCCTAGCCAAAATAATCAACTTATTTTGGCATGAATACTAAGTCCATCGGGCGATCGCAATATTGATCTATCAATGTCAGCAGCCGAGTGTAATTGCTTGCTTGAATCTCATAAACTATCAATAGTTTATCTAGCAGAAACTACCTAAGTGCTTTTGCATTTGCCAGCCACCCCGATGCAGGGCAAGATAAATGGCTTCGGTCAGGCCAGGCATGGCCAAGTTGTTAAAAGGGGCGTTTCTAAACGAAGAATTGTGGTTTTGTAGGCGTTGTGCTGAGGATGAGTCCGGTCAACAGGACACAGTAGGACCTGAATGACTGACAAAAATTCTGGAACTCCCGCAAATTCATCGTTGAGGGCAGCGACTAAATAAGTGCTGAGGATAGGCTACCCCAACGCGCCTACAAGAACAAAGTCTGCTGAGGCAGACTAAATGCGTCAAGATTTCCAGCAATCCGCGTAGGCGGATTTCGTTCTTGTAGCTGCGGTTTCAACCGCCAAGCACTTGAAACAGAGAAACAACACCAAGTGGTGAGGCGTATGGTAGCCACCAACCCAATACGGTTTGGTTAAAGTTCAGCATCCTTGCACTTGCCCCCCAGCCCCCCAACTTTGGGGAACTCTGAACTCAAAGTCCCCCAAAGTTGGGGGATTTAGGGGGGCGAGTGAAAAGTCGATTTCTCTTATCCGAACAGTATTGGCTACCAACCCTGAACTTACATCACAAAAAGCAAACCCAACTCCTTTGTAGGGTTGGGTTGAGTGAAAAGCAGGTAGCTTAAAGGTTAGGGTTCAGGTCGTTCGCAGATGGCCGTTTCCCTTTAGCCATTCAGCGAATAGATACTAAGCCTTGGTGGGCTTTTGAAGATTCTCTAAGCCCTCTATCACTTTTGCCGAAATAATTTTGTCCGTGGGCTTTAGCTGTCTTAAAACTTCCTGCCCAGAAACCACATAGCCAAAGACCGGATAGCGACCATCCAGTAGATTTCGGCCAGCGGGGGTCAATTCCGGCTCAAACAAAAAGAAAAAGAACTGCGACGATGCCCCGTTGGGGTCTTCTGCTGGGGGAGCCATTGCAACGGTTCCGTAGGCCGAGAAGGGCAGTACGGGGTTATCTAGATAGCGTCCGGCTTCCTCTAGGGTGGAGCCGTAAAACGGCTTGTCATCGCCCTGAACCAAAACCTCAAAGGGAATAGCGCGATATTTACCGGAGGTGGGGTCAACAAAGCCGACTTCCGGGCCCTGGGGATCTCCGGTTTGCAGCACGTAGGATTCTTCAGCGCGGGTAAAGGGGAGGCCGTTATAGAAGCCGCGCTGTACTAGATCTATAAAGTTGCCTGCGGTCACTGGGGCGCTATAGCCATCCGCCACCAGGGCAAGACTGCCTTTGGTGGTTTCAATTTCAACGGTTGCCCGACCCTTGAGCTGGGGAAGGTTGGCATATTCTTGGGGCACTTCAAAGGGGAACTTATCCACCATTGAGGCCTCTAGGGTGCCGATGGTGTCAAGCACCTGATTTTTTTTCTCCACCAGCGCTTCGCCATCCTTGACTTGCGCGATCGCCTTTAGTTCCGTCAGGTCTGCCGCAATTTGGTCTACTAGGGCAACGGCAGCCGCCCGGTTAGCCTCCGGCACCGTCGCCAGAATTTCATCCTTCCGACGTTCTAAAAACGTAGACGCCTTAGAAATATCGCTGTTGATGGCTGACCATCGGCGCGCACGCACCTGAGAAGCAATATCTTCAATATCGCTTTGAATTCTGCGAATGGAGTCATTCTTGAAGGGTAGCGCCAGCCTCAGTAGCGATCGCGGATCGGTGACGGCATTCCCAGGGGGCAGTGCAGCAATGAGACTGGCCTGGGCTGGCGCTTTGGGGACAGCCCAGAGCATCACCATCAGAATAACGCCCAGACAGACCTGAGCGAATGCATGGTGCGCATGTCGGAGATTAAAAAAGCGGTTCATAGTGTTGTGTCAAGCTGATGTCTTATTCGCGGTTGCTGGGTACATTACGCATCCCAGAAACATCCCTCAGCGGAGCAGTTGCCCCCCATTAACACTCTAGACTATGGCGCTACCTGGATTATGGATGGAGGCAGAAGCTATGGGTAGAAACTGTAGATAGAAGCCGTGGATAGCAACTATGCATAGAATCCGTGGATAGCAATAGACCCTGTGGATTGAACTATCGCTGTAAAACGGTCTGCACCGAATCAGATTCTCGCAGCAGGGGTGCAAGTCCCTGAAGCTGTACGCCTTCAACTTGAGGAGTAAAGCCTAGGCAGGGACGGGCCGACTTTGCAAACTGGGCGGGTTGACCACTCACAAAAAACTGGGTGCGGGGTGAACCCTGAACGCTCCTTAGGTTCAGAAGGTCTAGCTCTTGGGCTGCTGCGATCGCCATGTGAATCGCAGGGTCAACCTTGGTGATGCGGCTGGGCAAAATCTGCTGAATCACGGGTGCAAGATGGGGGTAGTGCGTACATCCATAAATCAGCGTATCGACTTTTGCCTTCACCAGCGGCTCAAGACGATGTCGGACAATCTGGCGCGTCTGGGGATGGAAAATCTGATTGGCCTCAATGAGCGGGACAAACTCAGGACAGGCCACCTGAAACACTTCAACTTCAGGATTAATTTCAAGAATGGCGCGTTCGTAGCACTCGCTCGCAACTGTTGCGGGGGTTGCAATGACGCCAATTCGCCGCCCGGACTGCACCGCAGCTCGCGCTCCTGGCAAAATAACGCCCAAAATGGGAAAGCTAAACTCACAGCGCACTGTGTCTAGGGCCAAGGCAGAGCTGGTATTGCAGGCCATGATCGCCATTTTAATGGGCTGCTCCGCCATCCAAGACAAAATTTGCCTAACTAATGCCTGGATTTCGGCCTGGGAGCGGTTGCCGTAGGGAACATGGGCGGTGTCGCCAAAATAGGTAAAAGATTCGTGGGGGAGGTGGCTTTGGAGCGCCTTGAGAACCGTTAGACCTCCAACGCCGCTGTCAAATACCCCAATCGGTAAGTCTTGAGGAATCCGGAACGATGAAACTGAAGTAGATGATTCATGGAGAACTTTAACCCGACGCTCAAGACGGTTGAACACAGCCTAGCCTTCCTCACACACACACGTTAATTCTGGGATGTATTATTGCCTATTCTTCAGAAAAAATCTTGATTTTGTCTAGAAGTTTTTATTTTCTTGCAGAGCCTTGCTCTCGAATAGGTTCTCAATATAACTGCTGGCTCCAAGTTTTGTGCTGTTCCAGATCTCGTACAGCCTGTGATTTGAATCCCTGGACTGCTTTTATCTGGGCTTGCGCTGGTCAGGGCGATCGCCGAGGTTAGGTATGCTTGGATGAGCGTCAAACAGTCAGCAGAAAAGCCTTGCCCATGAACGAGCCTGAATCATGAATGAGCCTGAACCATTACTGACCCAACAGGAGCTTCATCAATGGCATCGAGGCATTGCCGAAGCCAACCGAAACAATGTGTTTTGCCACTGCCGAAGTTGTCAAGCTGAGTGGGTGGCGTCAGGGCCAACGGCCTGCACGGTATGCAGCAGCAAAGATGTGGAATTTATATTGTGCTGGCAGTTTCCTGATGGCTAGTAGAGAAGATTCGCGCTCGATTTATTTTTAGCTTCGTTCTGGATAGATGCTATGGATAGCGGATGACGTGAGTGCATCATCTTACGGATTCAGCTTTTCTACACTCCACTGGCCTGCCTCGCACCCGTACCGATGGCGTACATGAGGGTGCGATCGCAGGTCTAAGTGATCCACTTCTATCGGATCAAATAGCAGCAGCGTAAAGTTTTCAGCGGGTTGTTCTTGGTCAGTCGGTGGTGCTAGGGGCGACTCGGACTCATGATGGGGTTGTCCTGGTGGTGGCCAGTAAAATTGCTCGCGGGCGGATGCGGAAAGTTTTTCCCAGACTTGGCAAAAATCGCAATAATCACTGTGTTGGAGTTCTGCATTGCCCTGATCGATTCTTGAGAGCCGCCCCGACAGCCGAAACTGTTCGCGAGTTTTCGGGAAATACCAGCAAATTTCTGCCCAAGGGGATTGCTGAAGCTGGGCTATTTTTTGAGCGCGGCGATCGCTAATGATCATGAGCTGATTGGTGTCTAGCCTAAACCCACGAAAGACCACGGTGCGGTTAGCAGGGCGACCATCAGCCCGAACGGTCGCAAGCTGAAAATAACGGGCATTGGCCAGCGCACGATTGAGATGGAGTGCCCGTGCCAAAGCCGGACGCCAAGAGGCCAAGGGAGTCATCTTGTGGTTGCCATAGGTTCTCGGCCCATTGTCGGCCCATTATCGGCCCATTCTCGACCCATTATCGGCCCAATTCGTGGAGTGCATTAATCTCATCCGCACAGCGTTGCGTAACGGCCATCAACTCAGCGCGATCGCCTGCCTTGGGAGGCGGAATCAGTGCTCCAATCCGAATCGTTACGGGCGTGCGCTTGGGAAGGTATTTTCCCTTAGACACAATTGCCTCGGTGCCCCAAAGACAAATGGGCAGCAAAGGCACCTGTGCTTTTTGGGCAATCAGCGCAGCACCTGGCTTGGGGTCACTCACCCGTCCATCGGGCGTGCGCGTACCCTGAAGAAAGACCCCCGTCGCCCAGCCCTGCTCCAAAGAATTGAGGGCGGCCCGAATTGCACTGCGGTCTGCCGCCCCTCGATTGACCGGATACGCCCCATACCAGCGAATCAGGGTAGCCAACACAGGCACCTGAAACAGCTCCTGCTTGGCCATATAGGCCACGGGACGTCGAACAGCGCTGGATGCCAGCACCGGATCAAAATCGCTTGCGTGGTTACTGACCAGTACAAAAGGCCCCAGACGCGGCACCTGCTCCGCACCATAAATTCGGCCTTGAAAATACCCATGAAGCATCGGGCTGACGATCGACCATTTGAACAGGTGATAGAGCGTCAGCCCTATCAAAGGCTCTCGTTCTCTTGCCATTGGTGTAGTCCAGCCCTAATGGGACAAATCCGCCAAAGAGCCTCGGTTCACAAGCCCCATACTGGGGCAGGTGCGTTTGACCAACCCCGTTAAGACCTTTCCAGGCCCCACTTCTACGACTTGCTCAACGCCCATTTCCTGAAGCTTGAGGCAAATTTCGCGCCAGCGAACAGGCCCAACCATTTGTTTGCTCAACTGCACCTGTAGCGTTTCTGCGTCGGTGGTTGGGGTTGGCTCTACATTAGCCAGCACCGGAATCTGTGCGGGTTGAAAAATAACGGCCTTCAGCACTGCGCCAAAATCTTGAGCAGCCTGCATCATGAGGGGCGAATGAAACGCCCCGCTGACGTTGAGGGGCAAGGCCCGTTTCACCTTAACCTGGGCCAGCACCGCATCCACCGCAGCAGGCGCACCTGAAATGACCACTTGGTCAGCATGGTTGTCATTGGCCAGCACCACATCAGGGATAGCGCTAATTTGGGTTTCTAGGGCAGCGCGATCAAAACCAATCAGCGCCACCATTTTGCCACCAGAAGCATCCTCCATCAGTTCGGCACGACGCTTGACTAATTTCAGTCCTGATTCAAAGTCCAGGACACCCGCTGTATAGAGGGCGGCATATTCTCCTAAACTGTGTCCGGCAACGGCAACGGGTTGCTGGCCTTGGGCGCGGAGTAAGTCAGCCAAAATCACAGAAATGACGTAGAGACAAGGCTGGGTGTAGAGGGTTCGCGATAGTGTGGCAAGATCGCCCTCGCAGCGCTCCACCACGGACCAGCCTAGGATAGACTCGGCTTGTTGATAACGCTGCTGCCCAATTTCGGTTTCCTGTAGGTCAACACCCATTCCAATGGATTGAGAGCCCTGTCCTGGAAAAATCCATGCTGTGTTCGTCATTCGTTGATTCGATGTCATCGCATCTTTTCACTACATTACTTTAGTGTCCCACTGAACGGGGTCTAGCGATCCTTCTAGGTAAACTCTCTATTAACGAAGATCTGAACAAGTATCCGTGCAAGTATCCGTACGAGTAAAAGCCGTGCCATCAACCTCTGTCCAAAAGCCTTACTGGGGAATACCAATTCTGGAATCTAGCGAACCGCTGGTTTCAGTGGGAAAGGACTTTATCTGTGCCAATCCTCATCCCTATGCAGTGTTGGGCGCACCCTATGAGGATGCCTCTCCGTTTTTCGTCCGACAGGCAGTGTTGGCTGCACTCCAGACCGCTCAGGAACGGCTTCAGCAGCAGCAACCTTCTTGGAAAATTTTTCTGTTTGACGCCTATCGTCCGGTGGCGGTGCAGCAGTTTATGGTGGAGTATACCTTTGAGCAGGCGCTGCAAGAACGGAGCCTAACGCGATCGCAGCTTTCTAGTGCCGAAGCCGATGCGCTCTGGCATGAAGTCTTTCAGCTTTGGGCACCGCCTAGCCTAGACCCCAAAACACCTCCACCCCACAGCACAGGGGCAGCGGTTGATGTGTCTCTCTTTGACCTCGAAACGCAAGAAACCGTCTGGATGGGCTCGCCCATTGATGAACTATCGGAGCGATCGCAGCCCGATTTCTTTTACTCAGTCACCACAGACCCCCAGCGCCCGGAACCAGAGCGCAAGCAAGCCGCCCTTGCTCATCACCATCGACAAATCCTCAAAGACATCATGAATGCGGCAGGATTTGAGCGCCACCTTGGCGAATGGTGGCACTTTAGCTTAGGGGATCAGATGTGGGCATGGCTTAGACAACAGCAATCGCCAGACCAAGTCTTGACCGCCCGCTATGGTCGGGTGTGAAGCTCTATCGCGCAGTAAAAGCACTTACTCAAAAAGCACTCACTCAGCCTTTGCAGATCGCCGCGATCGCCGGATATCTTGCCACCACACCACGGCCAGTGTCGCCACCGTCAGCGGAATGACAACTTGACCCAATACCGTACTAAAAAAGGGCAGCGTCTCATTGCGAGTTGTCGCCAAAATGAGGTAGACGGTATAGGCCGCGTAATAGCCTAGAAACAAAAGCCCCTCCCAGCGGCTAATTAAGTTGCCCGTAAAGAAAATCGGAAAACAAATGACCGCTACGGCAATCATGACCGGAATATCAAAGCGCAGCGCCGTACTGGCCACCTGCACCCCCGTCGGACTGGCGATCGCCGCCACCCCCAGCACCGCCAAAATATTGAAAATATTGCTGCCTACCACGTTGCCCACCGCAATATCGCGCTCCCCACGGAAGCTCGCCACCACCGAGGTTGCCAACTCCGGCAGCGATGTCCCAGCGGCCACAATGGTTAAACCAATAATTAAATTACTCACCCCAAAGGATTGAGCGAGCGCAGTCGAGCTTGAAATGAGCCAGTTAGAGCCCAGCGCTAACAGCAGTAGCCCGCCGCCAATGAATGCCAGATTAATCACCCACTGTAGACCGGGCTTTGTTGTTGTAAAACTATACTCTTGGGCATACTCTTCCTGGACTTCCGCATTAGACTCCTTGCGGCTTTGCCAGATCAGAAAGAGGGTATAGCCAATTCCCCCCATAAACAAAAAGACGCCATCCGCACGACTTAAGACGCCATCCAGACTTAAGAGCTGCAGCAACAGCGACACTCCAATCATGATGGGTACATCGAGCCGAATTAGCTGCTGCGCCACTATTAGCGGCGTGACCAAAGCCGAAAGTCCCAAAATAAACAGAACGTTGAAGATATTGCTGCCCACCACGTTACCCAGGGCAATATCTGGGTTGCCGCTCAGGCTGGACTGCAAACTAACAAACATTTCTGGCGCACTGGTGCCGTAGGCCACAATGGTTAGGCCAATGATCAGGGGGGATATCCCCAGCATTGCGGCAAGTCGCACCGCACCGCGCACCAATCCTTCTGCGCCAAGTACCAACAGGACGAGTCCAGCTACAAGCTCAACGATGGACTGAATACTCATGAAGTTTTAGGGTTCAAAACAGAGATAAAGATGCAAAAGGACTGGAGTTCCCATTGAATTCAGGATGCTGCATGATTCTAGTTTCAAGGATCTCCTAAACTTTGAAAGTCGACTGCCTGATGCAGACTACAAGCTTAGCGCCCTGAAATTAGCGCCCTGGAATTAGCGCACTAAAATTAGCGCACTAGGGATTTATAAAACCAGCTTTAGTGCTAGAGCAGGGCGACTCTAACTGTCTTTTGCTTTTTTGATTGTTTTTTGATTGTACGATTCTAGGTACGCATTAATGCGGTCTGACTGTGCCCTGTCGGGATAAATCATCACCACTTGAAAGATTTAGGGGATCTAACTCTACTTTTGTGGTTTGCCTTGGAATCTCAAAGCTTCTTTCCTCGTAGTAGTTCTGCATGGGAAAATCAAGGCCATTCATGAGCCTTTTGATGCTGTCCATAAATCCTTCAGACCCGCAGACATAGGCCGTGCGATCGCGAAAATCATGGACAACCTCCTGAATCAAGGGCGCTGAAATCCGGCCCGTAAAGCCCAGCCAGCCTTGACGGTAATCAGGACGCGTCAGGGTTAAGGCCAGCCGAAAGCTTGGCAGACGGCAAGCCATCATCTCCAGTTCTTTGCGGAAAATGAGCGTTTCAAGACTGTGGGTACTGTGTAAAAACACCACATCCCGGTTGGTTGCCGTGTCATAAATCCATCGCGCCATCGACATCATGGGCGCAATGCCGCTGCCTGCAGAAATTAACAATAGTCGATGGGCGGGATGCCCTGCACAGGTTAACTGCCCATAAGGCCCACTCAGCTTCAGGGGGTTACCTACGCTGAGATGATCGTGAAGCCAGTTGGATACTAAGCTGCGGGGATCCTCTATGCCGCTGTTGAGGAGAGGGATACGTTTAACGGTCAGGTCTAGGGTATGGGGCCGAGAGGGTGGGGAAGAAATGGAGTAGGCACACTGCACAGACTCCCCTTCAATTTCTAAGTGCAGGGTGACAAACTGACCGGGCTGATAGGTAAACAGAATGGGCGGAGAAGCCACAAAGCGAAAGGTCTTTACATCCGGAGTTTCTTCAATGATTTGGATGCACCGAACGGTAATGTCTCCCTGTTGCCATTGCTGGATTTGGTCTGGCGCTTGAGCAGCGGCATGAAAGGCCGGATCGACGGTTGTTTTGGCAAGACCTTCAATAACGTCTGGGGCACGATTTTCAGAAATACGATCAGCAATA
Organism: Thermosynechococcaceae cyanobacterium MS004; assembly: GCA_022402525.1. Taxonomy (GTDB): domain Bacteria; phylum Cyanobacteriota; class Cyanobacteriia; order Thermosynechococcales; family Thermosynechococcaceae; genus JAAURS01. Next base: position 129,704 of record JAKRSB010000085.1, on the reverse strand, counting down.
CGATGGGCAATCTGCGTCACTGCTAATGCCTGACTGGGAAATAGCGTAATTTCAAGGGAATAGTCCGCGATACGAATGCGATCGCCAGAGCTGAGTGGATACCGCTGCTGACCAATAGCCTGGGCTTCATTAAACCAAGAGCCCCCAGAGCTACCTAAATCGATAAAGTAATACTCTCCACTCTCCAGCAAAATTTTTGCGTGCTGACGACTCACATCAAGACTAGAGAGCACGAGGTCACAGGAGAGTAAGCGCCCAATCAAAAACTCCCCTTCCATAAAGTCTGAGGGCTGTAGCTCTAGATCTTGGGGATTTTCTGAATCGTGGGGGTTAAAGACGTGGATTTTTAAGATAGTCACAATTTTTAAGAGGACGGAGATTGATTAGGATGATGCTTCAGGATGACAACACTCAGGGATTCCTAGAGACAAAAAGAATGAAGGGTCAAAACTCGTGATTAAACACTCGTGATTAAAAACTCGTACTTCAAAGTTCGTGATTCAAAGCTTGTGATTCAAAGCTCATACTTCAAAGCTAGTGATTAAAAGCTCGTAAAATAGCAATCAGAATTAGATTTTTAACCTAAATTCAAAATCTAATCAATTTTAATATTGACACCTAAAGGCTTCACCCGTGCGGTTTGACATCATCACGCTTTTTCCTGACTTTTTTCACTCTCCGCTAGCGTCGGGACTAATCGGCAAGGCACTCAGCAAGGGAATTGCAGAAGTTTACCTTACCAACCCACGAGACTTTACAACGGACAAACACCATCGAGTCGATGATGAACCCTATGGCGGTGGCGTGGGTATGCTCCTCAAGCCAGAACCCGTCTTTGCCGCAGTTGAGTCTTTGCCCGTACTGCCCCAGCGCGAAATTATCTTTCTGTCTCCCCAGGGAGAGCGCATGGATCAACGTCTGTTCCAAACACTAACTCAGGTCGATCAGCTGGTGCTGCTGTGTGGTCACTATGAGGGAGTCGATGAGCGGGTAGTTGACCATTTGGTAACGCGAGAAGTTTCTCTGGGTGACTTTGTGCTGACCTGCGGCGAAATTCCTGCGCTGGCTTTACTCAATGGGGTTCTGCGTCTCCTGCCAGGGACGGTGGCAAAAGAAGAGTCGCTCAAGTACGAGAGCTTTGAAGCAGGACTCCTGGATTACCCGCAATACACGCGGCCCGCAAGCTTTCGCGGATGGGAGGTGCCGGAGGTGTTGCGCTCTGGCAATCATGGCGCTATCGAGCAGTGGCGTCAGGCCCAGCAGCAGCAGCGTACTTGCGATCGCCGTCCCGATCTCTATGCCCAGTGGCGTCAAGCTCAGCAGCAGCCTGAATAGTTTGCCTGAATGGTTTGCCTGAATGGTTTGCGTAAAGGGAGAGCGTTGGAACGAGGTCTACTCAAGGAATGGCTTCTACCGAAAGGACTTCTACCGAAATGGCCTCTATGCCTTGAGCGTGAACAATAATGAGAAGATCCTGAAGGAGCTGGCGAATTAAAAGAGATGGGCTAACATAGGTCTGAAAGCTTTTTTATACACCCTGTTTTTTTGAGCAAATTAGGTTAGATGCGTCTCCAGAATCGTCAGAAGTTTCGCGTAGGTCTTGCCCTAGCCATTGCCCTATGGCCTTCGGTCGGTCTTGCTACCGAGCTAGAGCCGAATACTCGTCTTCCTGGTCTGTCCAATGTGAATGCTTACCTGCCGCCATTGGTTTCTCCCATTCGGCTGGAGCTTAGTTTGTCTGCCCGTAGAGTGACGCTTTTTCGGGGTGATAAAGCCGTCAAGAGCTACCCTGTTGCGGTAGGCAAGGCTGGCTGGGAAACGCCAAAGGGCACATTTAAAATCCAAACGATGTACAAAGATCCTAAATGGATCAACCCGTTTACCGGAGAGCTGATTCCAGCGGGCGATCGCGATAATCCCCTGGGGCGTCGATGGATGGGCTTCTGGACGGATGGCAATAACTGGGCTGGCTTCCACGGCACCAACAGCGTCAACAGTATTGGTACAGCCGCCTCCCACGGATGCGTCCGAATGTTTGAAAAAGATATTGAAGAACTCTTTGAAAAGGTTGCGGTCGGTACGCCCCTAGTTGTGAAATAGCAGGTTGTGAAATAGCAGATCGTGAAGTTGCAGATTGTGAAGTAGCAGGTCTGGAGCTCAACATGCTTTAAGGGCAGTCTTTATGGACGGTTTTAAGGCGTAGGGCTTTACCAAAAGTCTGTGACCTCATGACCTAACTCCGTCAGCATCTGTCGCAGTAGGGGTAGGCTTAGCCCAATGACGTTGCTGTGACAGCCCTGAATTCCTTCAATGAAAAGCCCCCCCTTTCCATCTAGGGCGAAGCAGCCCGCGCAGTTAAGGGGTTCAGCAGTGTTGACGTAAGCTTCAATTTGGCGATCGCTAATCTGAGCAAACTGCACCTGGGTCACCTGACAGCGCACCAGGGTATGATGCTGAACGTTCTTGGGCTGAACAATATCAATGAGCGCGTGTCCTGTATAAAGATTGCCTGTCCTGCCGCGCATTTGCTGCCAGCGGGCGATCGCTGCTTCCTGATTTTCAGGCTTGCCGTAAATTTTGTTATCCAGCGCCAAAACCGAATCACAGCCCAAGACAAGAGCAGGTTCCTGGCAGTATTCTGCAACGCGATGGGCTTTCCCCAGGGCTAAGGCCTGCACAAGGTTTTCAGGCTGAGTGTCCTGAATCGTAGATTCATCAAACTGACTTGGCCTAACCTGAGCCTGAATTCCGACAGTTTCAAGGAGCTGGCGACGGGCCGGAGAAGCTGAGGCCAAAATAAATACGGGAGCCATAGCAGTAAAGTAAAGGTTATCAAAAAGACTGGTTCCAAGGCTTGAAAAATAGCAGGCAACCCATCAGGATGTAGAGGCTGATAAAGATAATCCTGAGATCATGCCCCATCTATCATTTTGGATATCTTGAGGCCAAGCGGTTCAGAATACTCCCTTTTTCTCCAGGAGATTGCGCTAAAGCCTTGCCACAAACCGTAGCCCAACCTGCTCCAAAAAATGGCCGGCAATCGCCGCGAGCCTATATTGTGCTGTCCATTGGTGCAGCGATCGTGACAATGGTTATGAAGTTCACGGCCTATTTTTTGACGGGCTCCATGGGGCTGTTTTCTGATGCAGCAGAGTCCTGTGTTAACTTGACCGCCGCAGCCTTTGCCCTATGGGCGCTCACCATTGCCGTCCGTCCGCCCGATTATGAGCATACCTTTGGTCATTCTAAAGCAGAATATTTTTCTAGCGGATTAGAAGGCCTCCTTATTCTCGTTGCGGCGCTTAGCATTATCATTGCGGCCATTCCCAAGGTACTGCACCCTCAGCCCCTGGTTCAGATTGAACTGGGGCTATTGCTGTCCATAGCGGCGGCTGTCGTAAACGGGGTTGTTGCCTGGACGCTGTTAAAAGCTGGGAAACGCCTGCGCTCCATTACCCTACGGGCTGATGCCCATCATCTCCTCACTGATGTCTGGACTTCTGTGGGCGTGGTGCTTGGACTGCTGTTGGTGAAGCTGACCGGATGGCAAATTCTTGACCCATTGATGGCGCTAGCCGTAGCGGCTAACATTTGCTGGGTCGGATTTCAGCTTTTAAGGGAAACGACCAATGGTCTGATGGATAGCGCACTGCCCCGCCACGAGCAGGATGTGATTCAAGAGGTTTTAAGCTATTACCAGCAGCGGGGCATTGCCTTTCATGCCTTCCGCAGCCGTGTTGCAGGGGCAAGGAACTTTGTTTCATTTCACGTCCTGGTGCCAGGGGAATGGACGGTGCAGCAAGGCCATGACCTTTGTGACGAAATTGAGCGCAAAATTATGCAGTCTGTTGCACGTACCCACGTCACTACGCATCTAGAGCCTATTGATGATCCGCTGGCCTGGAATGACGAATCCCTAGACTAGCGTTGGGCATTATTTTTGCTACTGAGATGATCTTGCCTCCGAGTTGAAAATCATTTCACTGGCAGAAGACCTCTCTGACAGGAAACCTCTCTGACATGAGACCTATTATTTCTCAATTGTCCAGCGCAGCCAGGGCTTCTGAGCATCTCGGCGTGCTAGATCTGCATCAAGACCAAAGGCTTTAAAGTCTGTCACGCTAGTCAGCGAGCGAAACCGCCGGAAAGGGATGGTGGTGGAACCGTTTTCTGTGGTAACTACAGAATTAGAGTCGCTAGGATCACCGCCTAGGTACCGAAAAGCCTCTTCGATACTTAGCCAGCGCGGTTCGTCTGAGGCGATAGGAATCGCTTTCTCTAGGGCATTCAGCCGATCGCTCAACCCTTCGACCAGTCGCTTACCCGTGGGCGGTGCGTCTGCCCTGGCGCTGCGGAAATCCTGAATTTTGGTCTGAATCACCTGCACCACGTAGACAAAGGTGCGACGGATAATGCGCGAACAGACCGTCAAAAGTTCGACCACTGGCGATCGCTTTGTCTCCGTAACCCCACGCTTGCTAGGGGGTGGGTCATTCGACCAGCCACAGTTAGCACAGACCAGTCGACCCGACTTCAGGGGCGACCCTAACCGACAGGAGCAGCGAGGACACACTTCAATCATGGCGATCGCACTTCTTCTATCATGGATTCAATCATGGAATAAGACAGGCACGGGTAAGACAGGCCATCTTATAGGCCATTTTCTAGAGATTACCCCCATCGGGGACATCCCCCATCAGTCTGCCATAGCTACTGTGCCTGGACGGCATCAGGTATTAAAATTCGCTGCCATCTAATTGCTGCCATCTAATTGCTGCCATCTAATCGCTGCCATTTAACTGCTGCAAGAACTCCAGAGGCATTCCATCTGGGTCAGCCGCAAAGGCCACGCGATAAGACTGCTCGCCAATAACCTGGGTAGTGGGCAATAGCAAAACCCGAAAGGGCAAAGATTCTTTTACCAGACGTTCTCGCCAAGCATTCAGCCAGTCCTCTAATCTGAGATCATCCTTTAGCGCCTCAGATAAGTCAAAGGAAAGATGGTAGTACCCCACATAATGCTCGTCCCCAAAAGGATCCGGCGCAGCTTTGGGGCTAGGAACTTCAATAAACTCTAGACGACCCGCTTCACCCTCCATCCAGCAGGCGAGGGTATAGCCCGTTGTAAAGCGCTCTTTAACCTCAAAGCCCAGGGTTTCATAAAATGCGATCGCGCGATGAATATCTGCAGTGCGAATCGAGATGTGATGCCCCTTCATGAGCTACCCGTCAACCTTAGATCTAAGGTAGATCTAATAGAACGCCAGCCAGCACTCAAAATCAGCATACTGCCAACATCAATCAAAAAAGCGGGAATAAGGGGAATGGGTCGGCAGCCCAGGCTCTTTTTCAAGAGAAAAATTAATGACTTCCCATTCTGGCGACTCACTAGCGTGGGGGCCAAATTCTACAGGCAACCCATAGAGCCGAGGTGAACTTGTCCCGTCGCCACCTTTCGTCCAGGGCGTTGCGCGTTCTAAGTAAGCGCTGATCAGCTCTTGATATCGCTGTGCAATCACCACTCGTGTTGCACGAAACCCTTCTGTACAGAGGCGATCTAGCGCCTCGTGAATTTCAAATCGAATTCCGTCCGGATGGGTATGCTGCCGATACCACTCTCCGTTCCACTGCCGCCAATGCCGTCCAGACTGGAGGTGGACTAGCTCATGGGTATCGGGATTGGCCTCAAATGCCCCATGCCGATGACAGAGATAGGTATCTGTCAGAGTTAATGCCGGTAAAGTCTGGCGACAGTGCGGACATGGGATCTCAGGCCCAAAAATGGGGTATTGGAGAGCGGCATACATCATGAGACGCAGATAGTAAGCACGACGCAGTCGAACGCTGGAATTGGCTCCATTATAACGGTGATTTTCAAGGCAAGGATGGAGGGTTAGACACTGCTGAATTTCCGCAGTTGAGCTTATGCTGCAAATCTACGCTGTCGTTTTGACCTAGATTGATCTTAGTTGCTAATTTGGATTAGATTCCGTGGACTAGCAATTAAGCCGCTCTCCCAAAGGAAAAATGATGGTTCACAGCGCCCCGTGGCCCCATGACTGGCCGACGCCTGATTTGTCTCACGCCACTTTTGTCGCTGCCAACGCGACAGTGCTGGGGCACGTTGAGCTAAGAGAAGGCGTCAGTATTTGGTACGGGGCAGTTTTGAGAGGCGATGTGGAGCGAATCTTAGTGGGGGCACACACGAACATTCAAGATGGGGCAATTTTGCATGGTGACCCCAATGCGCCAACAATTCTTGAAGACTACGTGACTGTCGGTCATCGCGCTGTGATTCATGGGGCTCATGTTGAGCGCGGCTGTTTGATTGGTATTGGAGCCGTGATTCTCAATGGAGTCCGCATCGGGACAGGCAGCATTATTGGGGCAGGGGCAGTGGTTTCTAAGTCCGTTCCGCCCAATACCCTGTGGATGGGTGTGCCGGCCAAGCTCCACCGAACGGTTAGCTCTGAGGAGGCAGAACAGTTATTGGAGCATGCTCGGCGCTATGAGCGGCTCGCTCAGGCTCATGCACGCATAAGAGGTTGAGTAAAGCCCAAACCAGGGCACACACCTAAAGGGCAAGATGATTGCGGGGAGAGAAACACGACCTAACGCGATTTGCACAGCGTTATTTGTAGGGTAAATGATGTATGGCAAAGATTCACACTAGAACTGCGCACTAAACGTGAGTTCGACAAAAAAACAACCGCTCCTCATCCTCCCCTCCTTCTTCTTCCCAGGGAGAAGGAGGGGCAATTAAAAATCAAGATTCTTAAGTCTCTCGTCTTTGGGAAAGGAGTTTGGGGTGAGGGAATTCAAGGGCATCCTTGAACTCACGCACAAGGGCATCATCGAACTCACGTAAAATTGGTTCTTAGGTTTCAGGCCAACTCTGGCCAGCTTGCATAGAATAGATTAAGCAATTATTAGTAAACTCCTTTCGCTCACAAGCTTTAAGCACTCAGCTTTAAGCCAAAGCATTCAACCCTGAGCATTCAACTCTGAGCATTTATACACAGCATGATGAATAACGTAAACCAAAAGCGACGGATTGGCGGAAGGCTATCCGTTCTTGCCATCAGCCTTTTGTTGATGCAGGGAACCCCCGCGATGGGGCAGTCCAAGCCCACCACCACCTCCTACAGCGAGTTTCTGACTCAGGTCGATGCGGGTGACGTGCGTGAAGTGAACCTGTATCCCAATCAAAACCTTGCCAGATATAAGCTCAAGGAAGACGGGGAGAAAGCGCCAGAGCGAGAGGTTTACCTATTCAACTCCAACCAGTCCATTTATGCTCAGCTTACGCAGCGCCTGTTAAGGAAAAACGTGAGCGTCAGCACGATTCCCGATGAGCCTGGAAACCCGGCGGTGAGCGTACTGCTTCACCTGTTGCTGGGGTTTTTCCTGGTGAGTCTGCTGCTGATGTTTTTCCGAAAGGCGAGTAATGCGCCTGGCGGCCCTGGCCAAATTCTGAATTTTGGGAAGTCGCGGGCGCGCTTTCAAATGGAAGCTCAGACGGGTATTACCTTTGATGATGTAGCGGGCATTGAGGAAGCCAAAGAAGAGCTTCAGGAAGTGGTGACGTTCCTGAAGCAGCCGGAAAAATTCACGGCGGTGGGGGCGCGGATTCCAAAGGGAGCGCTTCTCATCGGCCCGCCGGGAACCGGAAAAACGCTGCTGGCAAAGGCGATCGCAGGGGAAGCTGGGGTTCCGTTCTTTAGTATTTCTGGCTCAGAGTTTGTAGAAATGTTTGTGGGTGTGGGCGCATCACGGGTGCGCGACCTTTTCAAGAAAGCTAAAGACAGCGCACCCTGTCTCATCTTTATTGATGAAATTGACGCCGTGGGCCGCCAACGCGGAACAGGCATCGGCGGCGGCAACGACGAGCGGGAGCAAACCCTCAATCAGCTCCTGACGGAAATGGATGGGTTTGAAGGCAACACGGGAGTTATTGTAATTGCTGCCACCAACCGCCCCGATGTTCTGGATTCTGCCCTTCTGCGGCCAGGACGTTTTGACCGTCAAATTACTGTAGACCTTCCCGCCCTGAGTGGACGGCTAGGAATTCTAGAAGTGCACGCCCGCACCAAAAAGCTAGCCCCTGATATTTCCCTGGAGGGAATTGCTCGGCGGACGCCTGGTTTTTCAGGCGCGGCCTTGGCCAATCTGCTGAATGAGGCGGCAATTTTGACCGCGCGGCGGCGGAAAGAGGCCATCACCAATCTAGAAATTGAAGACGCCATTGACCGAGTGACCATTGGGCTCACCCTGACCCCGCTCCTGGAAAATAAGAAAAAGCAAATTATTGCTTACCACGAGGTGGGTCACGCCTTTTTGATGACCCTGCTTAAAAATACAGACCCTCTCAATAAAGTCACCATCATTCCCCGCTCTGGCGGCATAGGTGGCTTTGCCCAGCCCGTATTTGACGAAGAGCGCATTGATAACGATCCCTATAGCTTCAGCCGTGCCTGGATGATTGACCGAATTATTGTGTCCCTGGGGGGCCGCGCCGCAGAGGTGGAGGTCTTTGGGGAATCTGAAGTCACCATTGGCGCTAGCAGTGACCTAAAGGCCGTAGCGGGTCTGGCTCGGGAAATGGTAACGCGGGCGGGGATGTCGAGCTTGGGCAATATTGCCCTGGATAGCGATCGCGATCGGGAAGTGTTTCTGGGCGGGGACTGGTCAGGTCGTTCGGAATACTCCGAGGAGATGGCAGTCAAAATTGACCATGAAGTGCGCAAAATTGTCATGCACTGCTACGAAGAAGCCCGACGCATGGTGCGCGAACATCGTGTGTTAATTGATCGGCTGGTGGAAGTCTTGCTTGAGAAAGAAACCGTTGACGGGGACGAATTCCGCGCCATCGTGCGGCAGTTCACCCAGCAGCCTCTCAAGGAGCCAGCCTACCGAGCAAGTGCTGGAATTGCCACGGCTTATACGACTTTGCCCCCGGATCAGGCTTAGTATTCTCATGAGGCTTAGCATGAGGCTGAGTCTCCTAATCGGGCTGAGGACAGAAATCGGCTTTGTGGTTTTCTTTTGCTGGAGTATGTAGCGCTTGTCCCTTCGGGTTTTGTCGGAATCTTCAGCCTATTTCTTGATTGCCCACGGCAGTCGCGACGCGCGATCGCGTCAGGCGCTGGAGGCTTGTACCTTACTCGTCCGCCAAGAGTTAGCCAATCACAGTGACTGGGCTAATCCCTGGCCTCAGGTTGGCAATGGTGTTCTGGAGTTTGGCGATCGCCCTCTATCGGAGCAAATTCACACCTTTGCTGAAGCTGCCGATCAAGACGGCATCCGCAAGGTGTATTTGCTGCCGCTCTTTCTGATGATGGGCAACCATGTTCAGGAAGATCTGCCAGAAGCCGTCAGCAAAGCGCGATCGCTCATGTCTTCAGAGGTTAGGCAGCGGGTAGAGCTGGTGCTTTGTCCGGCCTTGGGCACCCACCCCGATATCCCTCAGCTCTTGCGGGAGCGGATGGCAGAGCTTCCTTGCGATCGCTGGTTGCTGATCGCCCACGGCACCCGCAGATCGGGCGGCAACGAACCCATTGCAGCTCTAGCGAATCATCTGGGCGCACTGCCCGCCTACTGGTCGACAGAACCTTCCCTAGAGACTCAGTTGAGTGCCCACCTCCAAACTCAACTCAATCCAAAGGCTCCAGATACGCTACGAGTTGGCATTCTGCCCTACTTTTTATTTACAGGGAAACTCATTGATGCAATGGGTGAAGCCGTGAGCAAGCTTCAGATCAAGTTTCCCACTCTTCAGCTTGAGATGATGTCGCCCCTCAACCCCAGCCCTCTCTTGGCCAAGCTTTTATTGAATCTGTGCCTTTAAACGTAGCGTGAGTGGATTAGCGATGGTAGCTTAACGGTAGCTTCTTGTGGGTTGTTTAGGATTAGTCTCACTAAATTAGCCTCACTAAATTAGTCTCACTTCGTTCTGTTCTCAAGGGTTCCGGCAGCATCACGATGAAAATACAGTCCAGTCCGGTTGAGTTGTTAGGTGCAATGGGCAAGGTGTACTTAGTTGGTGCCGGCCCAGGCGATCCGGGACTCATGACGGTAAAGGGCAAAACTCTCCTGGAACATGCGGATGTTGTGATCTATGACGCCCTTGTGAGTCCCAGCATCCTGGCCATGATTAACCCCAATGCTGAGCGCATTCATGCAGGCAAGCGACGGGGAAATCATTCTCTCATTCAAGAAGATATCAATGCCCTTCTGATTTCAAAAGCCCAGGAGCAAACTGTGGTGGTGCGCCTAAAGGGAGGCGATCCGTTTGTCTTTGGTCGCGGCGGCGAAGAAATGGAGGATTTACTGCGGGCTGGGGTTGCGGTTGAAATTATTCCCGGCATCACTGCTGGCGTTGCCGCTCCAGCCTATGCCGGGATTCCCGTCACGCATCGGAGCTACAGTTCCTCAGTTACTTTTGTCACCGGCCACGAACATGCTGGCAAATACCAGCCCCAGGTCAACTGGCAAGCGATCGCCCAAAGCTCTGACACCATCGTGGTATACATGGGCGTCCACAACCTGCCCCATATTCTAGAAAGTCTACAGCAGGGCGGACTCGGCCCCGAAACGCCCATCGCGCTCATTCGCTGGGGCACTCGACCTGAGCAAGAAGAACTCGTGGGCACCTTTGCAACCATTGTGCAGCAAATGATTAGGGCGGAATTTGATGCCCCAGCGATCGCCGTGATTGGTAACGTGGTGAATCTTCACGGGTTGCTGTCTCAGAGTAGCCCCTCAATCCACTCTATTCCATGCCCCTCAGCAAAAGAAAACTAAAACATGCTAAAAAACAAGGTACAGACAGGAGCGTTCAAGCTCCTGAGAAGGATGGGGGACTAATACACTGACGGCAATTAATTTATTGAATCTCGCCCAGTATATCTATGTCCGCCAATATCTTTAGGCATCAGTCCTTCCGCAATGAATACCTCTCCTCCTGTCGTTAATCTCGCTATTCAGACCCCCGATCCTTCATCCAACGACTGTCCCTCTCTGCTGCTAGAGCATTTAAGTCGCCCTGATGCCGAGCAGATTGCTGCCCTGTTTCGCGTTTTAGGGGAGCCATCCCGACTCCAACTGCTGAGCCTCATTGCCTCTCAGCCGACGGGTGCGGCCTGCGTGTGCGAACTCATTGCACCTCTGGGGCTGTCCCAACCGACGGTTAGTCATCATCTCAAGGTGCTCCACGAAGCAGGCTTTCTGACAAAAGAGCGGCACGGCACCTGGATTTACTACAAAGTTGTGCCCGAAGCGCTTCAGGCACTGTCCCAATCCATTACGCAGCCTCTCTCCTCTCGGCCGCTCTCCCGAACGAAAACTGCTGATCGCTGCTGCTAGATGAGTAGATAGGCCACCTTAAACCCTGCTTTTTCTACCCTGTTTTGCACTCAATCACTCTACCGAATTGATTAGCAAAGGTTATTAAACTCAGTTTGAAAGATGTTAACTTTTATAAATTAACTTTTGTGTCCGTTGCTACACTATGATGGAATTATGTAAGGAAGTTAACAAAAGCCGCTGCACGATTGGGAACGCGCAGTTTAGCTTTTTCCCTTATAGATACAACTTTACTGATGTTTTAAGGCTGACTCGTTACTGAGGCAGCTTTTTTTTAGGCGATCGCGCCAGAAGTTGCTCAAGGGCCTTGAGGCCAGCCTGGTACTGTGAGTCTTTCAAATCTTGCGTTGGAGATTGCCCTGGGGACTGCCCTGGGGACTGTGCTGGAGCTTCAGCCTCTATATCTGGCGTAATGCCAACCTTGTGGATATTTTTGCCGCTGGGTGTAAAGTACTTTGCAACCGTCACGAGAATGCCAGCGTTATCGTCTAGGGGCTCAAAGGACTGCACCAGGCCTTTGCCAAAGGTTGTTGTGCCCACTAAAATTGCCCTTTTATTGTCCTGGAGCGCTGCGGCTAGCACCTCACTTGCGCTGGCGGACGCCTGATCTACCAGCACCACCAATGGGCGCGTCGTCAGTGCCTGATTTGTCGCGCGAAGGGTTGCACGGGGCAGATCGCGCTCCTGCACCAAGACAATCGTGCCCTGGGCTAACCACATACGGGCGATCGCAATGCCGGAATCCAGCACTCCGCCAGGGTTGCCCCGCAGATCCAAGAGATACCCTACAGCTTGCTGTGATTCCAGGGCTTTTAGCGCATTCTGCATCGCCTGGGCTGACTTGGTGGTAAACACCGGTAGCCGAATATAGCCAATCTTGCCCGTTTGCCCCGCAATGGCTTCATAGGTGAGGGGATTGAGATTAATGGGTTCGCGCACCAGTTCATACTTTAGAAGCGCCTGTCCCCGCCGTACCTGCACCACTAGCTTGCTGCCCACTGGCCCCACGAGGTAGGGTGCTGCTTTTGATGGATCAATACTGGGGGTTGGCCTATCGTTGATGCTCACAATGACATCCTGGGGCTGGAGGCCAGCGATCGCTGCTGGTGATTCTGAAAAGGCTTTTTCGACGATCCATTCGCGGGTTTTGGCATCGAGACTAACGGTCAACCCTACCCCAACAAATTCTCCAGAAATATTTTGGGTTAATTCCTTTAGCGCCTGGGGCGTCAAAAAGCGCGTATAGGAGTCGCCCAGGCTGTCTAGCATTGTAGAGATCGCGCGATACGCCGACTCTTGAGTCGTGTATGTCTGCTGAAGATACTGTGATCGCACCTTACGCCAGTCCTGCTGGTTAAAAGTCCGATCCACGTAATTGCGCTGTACGATCTGCCAAGCCTGATCTACGAGGGCTTTGGGGCTACTTTTGAAGACTGCTGCACTAGGGAGTACGGGCAGAGCCGTCCACAGAACGATGAGCGCCAAGCCCAGCTTTTTGCCTGTATTGCTCAAAAAAACCTAAGTTCCTTTTTGCTGACTACCCATTCATCATCTATGAAGCTTTGAGAGAGCCTGTTAATACGAGGGTGGCTTAACTCAATCGCTTAACCTAATCGCTTAATTCAATTGCTTGGTAAGACCCACAAATCTAAAAACTCGCCAATTGCCAAGGCGCTCAAGGCAACGCTAATAATGAGCCAGAACGTATACGCCTTGCTGAGCCGCCAAAACCGGATTTCCTGCCAAGCCAGAAAAGTCGTCAGCAGCGGGATAATCGCTAATCTTAAGAAGCTAGGCCAGATGACAATGAGCGAAATGGCGAGGCTCAATGCAAATACCATCAGCAGCGCTTTGGGGATATACCCCAGCGATCGCAGTACCCACTCAGCGCCAAACCAAGAGCTTGCGATCGCAAACGCAACGATGACAAATCCCCCAAACCAGATCACATGGTCTGCCGCCAAATCCCAGCCTACAAGCGCATAGGAAAGCCACAGCAACCCCAGGACAAACCAGGAGGCAGCATTTAGGACGCTTAAGACTTTCAAATGGTTAGCGATCGCGTTCATTTTGGGTTATGGGCAAGACCGTAGGGATAAAGTAAGGATGTGTCTATATCTTAGAAAAGTTATGGGGTAGCCGCCTATAGCAAGGGATAAAAATTAAAGTATCAATTTGGTATGACAAGCCCCATAGGATCCGTCAAGTGTTTCACTCAATCGCGTCACTCAACTCGCCGATACTCAACCTGAAAAACCTCAGCAAACCTCTGGATTAAGACCTGCCGCACCTCATCAGGGTCAATCTCTGGAATCCAGTCCTTCAGCCGACCCACCGGGCGATCGCTAATCCCACAGGGCACAATCTGCCGAAACCCTGCCAAGTCAGGGCAGACATTCAGCGACAAGCCGTGCATCGTGACCCAGCGGCTTACCTTAATACCAATCGCCGCCACCTTATGCCCATCCACCCAAACCCCCGTCAGGCCAGAAATGCGATCGCCCGTTACCCCATAGGTGCCCAGGGTCAGAATAATGACCTCCTCAAGCTGTCGGAGGTACCAGTGTAAATCTTGTTGAAAATAGCGCAGATTCAAGATGGGATACACCACAAGCTGCCCCGGACAGTGATACGTCACTTCTCCACCGCGCTCCGTTCGATGCAGCTCGTAGAGCGAGGTCTGAGGGTCAAAGTTCAGATGTGCTAGTGATGAACCCGTCCCCAGGGTGTAGACCGCCGGATGTTCTAAGACAATTAGAGTCCCTGGATCGTCCGGTTGACTGAGATGCTGCTGCACCAGCCTTTTCTGCCATTCCCAAGCATCGACGTAGGACACCAACCCCAGGCTGTGAAGGGTGCAGATCAGGGGCTGATGGGTCGAGAAAGAGGGAGCTGGTGGTGAGAGATGGGGCATTGTACATCAAGCCAAGCCTGAATCTTAAGCATAGATCTATAGAAAAAAGCGGATTAGAAATCACGAAATATTCCAAAAGAAATTACGAAATATCAAGGAATAAAAATCATCTTAAATTCCTGTGATTTGGCACTCTCCAGGACGTAAAGCAGATGTTAGGGTTAGGTTAACAAAGGATTTTTAACCAGGACTAGGGGAGGCAACTCTATGAAGCTTGTGATCCACGGCAAAAACATAGAGGTTACAGAAGCCATTCGGGAGTACGTGCATCAAAAAATAGAAAAAGCCGCCGGACATTACCAAAACCTCACCAATGAGATTGATGTTCATCTTTCCGTCGAAAAGAATCCGAGAATTATTCCTAGCCAAAATGCTGAGGTCACGCTGTTTGTAAACGGATCTGTCATTCGCGCTGAGGAAAGTTCTGAGAATCTATACGCCAGCATTGACCTCGTTGCCGACAAAATCACGCGCCAGCTTCGTAAGTATAAAGAGAAGAGAAGCGGCTCTGTCCACACTCGTCAAAAGGTAGAGGTGGATCTTCCGGCTCAGGATATTGTCGAAGGATTAGATACAAACCGCGTTCCTGAGCTGCCCTCTGATGTGGTGAGGTCTAAGTATTTTGCCATGAGTCCTCTGTCGGTCGATGAGGCGCTAGAGCGGCTGGAGCTGGTGGATCACGACTTTTATGTCTTTCAAAATGCTGAGACTGGTCAGATTAACGTGATTTATGAGCGTAACCATGGTGGGTATGGGCTAATTCAGCCCAAGAATGGCGCTGCAAGCCCGTAAAAGACGGGAGATCTCTCCACGATGGGCTGTTGCTTAGCTCAGTCGAGATGTTTAGCGCTGAGGCGTCTAGCTTAAGTCTCTAACTTAAACATTGCGTTGAACGCTACAGTCGATGAATCATGGGTTTGAGTGTACGATCGCTCAAGCCCTTTTTTTATGCGCAAGAGTTTCTGCCTCCATCCACTTTCGCCGGGGTCTTTAAAATATTCGTGAAGAAGGTGTTCGTGCGAAAAGTATTCGTGAAGCTCGGTGGATTGAGCAGTCGATTGGGCAATCGCCGCAGACTCAGGGGCATTTCAGACTGTGCCATACTCGTCAACAAGCCATGTTCATCCCTACATTTGGGATTAATATGCTTAAGCAATGTCAGCATTAATCTATGCAACCCTCTGGCCCATCGCCCTCTAGCGGCTTCCGTGCGCTGATCAACAACCGTGGATTTGTCAATCTATGGATCGGCCAGATTATTTCTCAGCTTGCCGACAAAATCTTTTTTGTGCTGCTGATCGCCCTCGTGGTGGACTACCAGACCCCTCGGATGCTGGAAAACTTTTCGAGGGCATCGGTCATGATTGCCAATACCCTGCCGGCCGTTTTTTTTGGCACCGCCGCAGGCATTTTTGTAGATCGCTGGTCTAAGCGACAGATTATGACCTTCAGTAATGCGGGTCGGGGAATCCTGGTTTTGATGATCCCCGTCCTTCCGAAAGACTTAGGTTTTTTGCTGCTGATTGCCTTTCTGGAGTCGATTTTGACGCAATTTTTTGCCCCTGCTGAGCAAGCGGCGATCCCTGCCTTGGTGGAGCGTCAAAATTTAATGCCCGCTAACGCCCTCTTTACGGCCACCATGCTGGGTTCACTTGTGATTGGGTTTGCGGTGGGTGAGCCGCTACTGACCTGGGCGAAGACTTGGGGCGGCAGAGCCGGAGGTGTCTTGTTGGTGGGGGGGCTATACCTGCTGGCCTCATTTTTGCTGTCCTTACTGCCCGCTGATGATCCTCAGGTTGAGGGAGAGGTAAAGCTGCACCCGCTGAGCGACTTAAAGCAAGGGCTAAAGTATCTCAAAAAAAGTCGGCTGCTCAGCAGCGCGATGATACAGCTCACGATTTTGTACTGCGTGTTTGCAGCACTATCGGTTTTGGCGATTGGGTTGGCGGCGGAGATTGGCTTAAAACCCACTCAGTTTGGTTTCTTACTCGCAGCGGCGGGGGTGGGGCTCATTTTGGGGGCTGCAATTCTAGGGCAGTGGGGCGATCGCCTGCACCATCAGCCTCTGCCGCTTTTCGGCTTTATTAGCATGGGGTTGGTCTTAATGGTATTTTCCTTTGTGAACTACCTATGGCTGGGTCTATTGCTGAGCTTTTTGCTGGGCGTGGGCGCTGCTTTTGTGGGTGTACCCATGCAGACACTCATCCAGGTTCAGACCCCCCCAGAGATGCGCGGGAAAGTGTTTGGGGTGCAAAACAACGTGATCAATATTGCCCTGAGCTTACCCCTCGCGATCGCAGGACTCCTTGCGGATGCCATCGGCCTACAGCAAGTGCTAATTGGCATGGGCGCTACGGTGATTATTGCCGGACTGTGGGCATGGCGAAGAACCCAGCAGGTTTTGCAGGATGCGATCTAAATCTATAATCTGGGCCAATGGATTTAGACCCTAGAAACCAGCGGATAAGCATTTCTGTTCAAGGTCTCTATTCCTCTCAAATATGGCCTTAAAACGCTTTCTGTAAAGATGTTTGCACTGTTTTGGCGCTAATGTCATGAACTCTCTAAATTTCTCGACATCCTTTGTATAAGGAATTACACTTGTAAACTACAGACAGTATTACTTCAAAGGCTTATGGCAAGGGCTTAACAGCGGCGACACTTCCTTAAGAGTGTCTGTACAATCTGGCCCAAGCTTGTATGACCTATCTGCCCGACGATCCTGTGCCCTGACTTTACGATTGGCTTGAGAGGTTCTCCCCGTGCGTGCAACTGGAGCATTTGCCCTTCTCGACAGCTTAAAACGCCACGGCGTTAAGCATATTTTTGGCTATCCTGGCGGGGCGATTCTGCCAATCTACGACGAAATTTATCGAGCTGAGTCTAGGGGTGACATTCAGCATATTTTGGTGCGTCATGAGCAGGGTGCTGCTCACGCAGCCGATGGTTACGCCCGCGCAACGGGAAAAGTTGGGGTTTGTTTTGCAACCTCTGGCCCTGGCGCAACCAACTTGGTGACGGGCATTGCAACGGCGCACATGGACTCCATTCCTCTGGTGGTCATTACTGGCCAGGTGCCGCTGCCGGCCATCGGGAGCGATGCCTTTCAGGAAACAGATATTTTTGGCATTACGCTGCCCATTGTGAAGCACTCCTATGTGGTGCGTAACCCTAGGGACATGGCGCGGACGATCGCAGAGGCGTTTCATATTGCCAGTACGGGCAGACCTGGCCCTGTTTTGGTGGATGTCCCCAAGGATATTGGGTTAGAAGAATTTGACTATGAGCCGGTGGAGGCTGGTCAGGTGAACCTGCCGGGGTATCGGCCTACGGTGCGCGGCAATGGGCGACAGATTGCCAATGCCCTCAAGCTCATTCAGGAGTCTGAGCGGCCTCTCCTCTATGTAGGCGGTGGCGCGATCGCCTCCAATGCCCACACCGAACTTGCGGCGATCGCCGAGCGCTTTAATATTCCTGTCACCACCACCCTCATGGGGAAAGGTGCCTTTGATGAGCGCCATAGTTTATCTCTGGGCATGTTGGGAATGCACGGCACCGCCTACGCCAACTTTTCCGTCACGGAGTGTGATTTGCTGATTGCGGTGGGCGCGCGCTTTGATGATCGTGTGACGGGTAAGCTAGACGAATTTGCCTCCCGCGCCAAAGTCATTCATATCGACATTGATCCCGCAGAGGTTGGCAAAAACCGCGCGCCAGAGGTCCCCATTGTAGGCAGCGTCAAGCCTGTCCTGGAAGAGCTACTGCGGCTCGCCCAGGATCTTGACCCAGCTCAAAAGCCCGATACCCAGGAATGGCATACTCGCATTGAGCGTTGGAAAAAAGACTATCCGCTGGTCGTGCCCCATCCAGAAGATAAGCTATCGCCGCAAGAGGTCATCCTCAGTCTGACCGAACAGGCCCCAGATGCCTACTTCACCACAGATGTGGGGCAGCACCAGATGTGGGCCGCCCAGTTTCTTAAAAATGGCCCCCGTCAGTGGATCTCTAGCGCAGGTCTGGGCACGATGGGCTTTGGGATGCCTGCGGCGATGGGTGTTAAGGTGGCGCTGCCTGATCGCCAAGTGATCTGCGTGAGCGGTGACGCCAGCTTCCAAATGAACCTCCAGGAGCTAGGCACCCTCGCCCAGTACGACATCAACGTCAAAATTGTGGTGATCAATAACTTTTGGCAGGGGATGGTGCGCCAGTGGCAGGAAGCATTCTATGGAGAGCGCTATTCCCACTCAGACATGACCAAGGGTGTCCCCCACTTTATCAAGTTGGCTGAGGCTTTTGGCATCAAGGGCATGGTCTTGAGCGAACGTGCTAATTTGCAGGATGCGATCGCCGAGATGCTGGCCCATGACGGCCCTGTCTTGCTGGACGCCCACGTTACCCGTGATGAAAACTGCTATCCCATGGTGGCACCGGGCAAGAGCAATGCCCAAATGCTCGGCTTACCGGATCGCACCCTGGAGCGCGCCGCAGAGCTGGTGTACTGTAGCAATTGTGGCGCTAAAAATACCCTCCACAATCAGTTTTGCCCAGAGTGTGGTACTAAGCTCTAGCGTTCAAGCTCTAGCGTTAAGTTTAAGTTTTCTGGGGCTTAGGGTTTCTGGAGCTTAGGGTTTCTGAAGCCTAGATTTTCTGGGGCTCAGCTTCAGGCAAGGTTACTGCAACAACACTCCTCTGGTCGCTGCATACGCTAAGAATAGAGTAGTGTTAGGTGTTCTCATGGATATTTCAGCTCAAGTTCAGGCCTTAATTAACGAAGCCCCTGCGGATGAAGCTATGCAGGAAGGCATTGCGATTGTGGCCGAGGTTTTGGGTCAGGTTGCTGTGGGGCTAGGGCACCACCAGTATTACATCCTGCAAAATCTTGAAAAACAGTGGCAGATCACAACCCTAGAGCATCGTGCCCAGCCCGGTGTCCAAAAAACGGTGCTTTACGCCTACGGCCATCTAGCCGACGCAACCCGCTCTGGTCGGGATGCTGACCTCATTGCAACGCCAGTCCAGGCGGTGCCGCTGCTGTTTCAGTTTTTCTCCTTTACTCAGGTCGATAGCCTACTGTTTGTGGATGAAGCCCATCAGCCCGATCAAATAAAAGAATTGAACCGTGCCGATCTTCAGACGGTGGTGCAGGCTACCCTGGAAGCACAACTGCACCCAGACTCTCCCACCAATCTCCTCAGTGACCCCATCCATGACCCCCTCGATAGCGAGGAATTTGGCATCATTGCGTAACGGAGATGACTGCGTACCGGAGATGATGGGCGTAGCGGCGAACTGTACTGCAAATCTTTTGTATCCTTGAGGGCTTTTGTGGCTGTTACGCAATCGGATATTGACCTTGCTGAGTATATCGACCATACCCTCCTGAATCCCCTCGCAACCCCAGAGGCGATCGCCCAGCTTTGTGAGCAAGCGGATTCGCTGCACTTTGCGGCAGTCTGTGTCTATCCCATTCACGTGAGGCAGGCTGTTGAGCTGCTCCACAACAAATCCCCCAAGGTCTGTACCGTTATTGGGTTCCCTAGCGGTGCATCCACCGCCACCGTGAAGCGTTATGAAGCGCAAGAAGCCCTAGAAAATGGCGCAACGGAACTGGACGTTGTGATTAATGTGGGCTGGTTAAAGCAGGGAAATCTAGACGCTCTCTACCAAGAGCTAGCCGATATCTGTGCGCTCTCCCAGTATCCGGTCAAGGCAATTTTAGAGACGACTCTCTTGACGAATGAAGAGAAACGTATTGGTGCAAAGGTCTGCATTGATGCGGGGACGGCGTTTATCAAAACCAGTACAGGCTGGCATGGGGGCGCAACGGTGGAAGATGTGAGGCTCCTAAAAGAAATTACCCGCGATCGCGTTGGCATTAAAGCTTCTGGCGGTATCCAGTCTCCCGCACAGGCCCTAGATCTTATTTTGGCGGGAGCCTCGCGTTTGGGCACTTCCCGAGGTGTTGAGCTGATCCAAAGGCGTAACGCGGGGGAGTAGATAGGAGAGAATGGGGGTGGGAGCGCTAAATCTCATACACTCAGAAAAGAGATAGCCTGAGGAAGAGATCACCTGAGGAAGACTAGAGCTTGCAAAAGCGAATAAAGGGCAAACAGGCATGAGCCAAACCTATAGAGCCACGGGAATTAATCTCAAGAGTATGCCCCTAGGGGAAGCCGACAAAATCTTGACGATTCTGACCCGTGAACAGGGATTAATTCGTGTGGTTGCCCCTGGTTCTCGTAAGGCTAAGTCTAAGTTAGGGGGCCGGAGCGAACTTTTTGTCGTCAACGATCTGCTCCTGAGTCGAGGGCGATCGCTAGATCGCCTGTCTCAGGCTGAGAGTCTGGAATCGTACCCGCGATTGAGCCGTGACCTTGCTAAACTCACAGTCAGTCAGTATTGGGCAGAGGTTGTGCTGTATCAAACCCCGGCTCATGAACCCAACGCGGCCCTTTTTGACCTATTTTGCCAGCGCCTCACCCATCTCACCCACTGCGAACCTGGCCTGCCCATCTTGATTCATCTCATCTATGGCGTTATGCAGTTTTTGAGTTTAGCAGGCGTCGCACCCCAGCTTGAGCGCTGTTGCACCACTGGAGAACTGGCAACCTCTGAGGCTATTGAAAACGGTACGGTCACTTTCAGTCCGGCTTTGGGCGGTATTGTATTGACTAAGCCTGACCCACAACCCTATAGCCAAGTCGCCCAGAAAACTGTATCGGATCGCTCAGGACAGAACTCAATCCGTCCGCAGACTTTCGGGCGATCGACTCCAAGACCCATTCTTAAAGCAAACCAATCTGTGCGAAATCAGCCTCAATTCACCCTATCTGCGTCAGAATTATCATTGATGCAGCAGCTAGCCCTAGATGATGACCTCATGACCCCGCCCGTTTTATCCCTAGCAGCGGAACATGGAAAAGTTGCAGAGTGGCTCAATATTGAAAAAGCCCTCCGAGCCTATGTACATTACCAAACCGAACGCCCGATTCGCTCTGCCGCTCTGATTGAAAGCTGCTTTAACGCCAGACCTGCTGCTCTCCATTCCACTGCTGTTTCCGTCGCTCATCTATGACCCGTGCGCCCGATTCTTCGTCTCATCGAGAAAGCTTAGCCCCTCGCTTTTCTGGCTCAAAGCCTACCCATCGGTCAAATCTTCCAGCCACTAGCGAATTTGCGCACGGGTCTGGCCCCTTGCCGAATGGACTGCCGAGTGGTTTGCCGAATGGGTTGCCCGATGGGCAAGCATCGCCTGCTAGTGCGCAACCTTCCCTAGAAGCGATCGCAGAGCCCCAGGTAGACCTATCCCCAGATCCCCAGGCAAAGTCCGCAGCACACTTAGTGGATCTCTCCCTCAAAAATCTAGAAAAAGAACCTCAGGAAGAGACGGCTAGAGACGGCTTTTGGACGGTTCTTAAAAACCGCAATTTTCTGTTTTTGTGGGCGGGGCAGGTCTTTTCCCAGCTGGCGGACAAAGTTTATCTCGTCCTGATGATTGCGCTCATTTCGACTCGCTTTCAGGAAGAAGGCCAAACCGTCAGCGGGTGGGTATCTGCAGTGATGGTGGCTTTTACCATTCCAGCGGTGCTGTTTGGCTCCTTTGCGGGGGTTTTGGTAGATCGCTGGCCAAAGAAATGGACGATGATTTTTACCAACGTCCTGAGAGGGGTTTTGGTGTTTGTGCTGCCCGGCCTATTGTGGGCGGCCCACGGAAATTTCCTCCAAGTGCCCCTTGGCTTTTGGGCGGTGCTGGTAACGACGTTTTTGGTTTCTACGCTCACGCAGTTTTTTGCTCCCGCAGAGCAGGCCACTATTCCCCTGATCGTGCCGCGATCGCAGCTTTTGAGCGCCAATTCCTTCTACACCTTCACAATGATGCTGGCGGTAGTGGTGGGCTTTGCTTCGGGCGACCCGCTGCTGAATTTGGCCAAGTCCCTGCTGGCAAACGTGCCGTGGGTGCATTCCTTTAGCCAGGAACTGGTCGTCGGTGGCAGCTATGCGATCGCCGGGGTGCTATTGCTTGCCCTCAGGACAGGCGAAACCACCCACACCCAGGTCAGCAACCTGAGCCAAGTCTGGAGCGACATCAAAGAAGGGCTGGCTTTTATTGGGAGCCATCGACGCATTAAAGGCGCGCTGATTCAGCTCGTGATTTTGTTTTCCATCTTTGCAGCGCTTGCCGTCCTGGTGGTGCGTATGGCTGAGGTCTTGCCTGCCATTGAGCCCTCCCAGTTTGGCCTACTGCTAGCCGCTGGCGGCGTGGGAATGGCGGTGGGCATTGGGGTTCTGAATCGATTTGTCCAGCAGGTTTCCTACCGTCAGCTCAGCCTGTATGGCTCCTTGGGCATGGGAGCCGCTTTTTCGGGCTTAGGGTTTAACACCCTCCATCTTTGGCCAACCCTGAGCTTACTGGCTACGATCGGCGTCTGTGCCGCGCTGATTGGAGTGCCGATGCAAACCACCATCCAAGAGCAAACTCCTGAAGCTCTGCGTGGCAAGGTGTTTGGGCTGCAAAATAACGTCGTCAACATTGCGCTTAGCTTGCCCCTCGCCTTAGCGGGCGTTGCGGAAACCTTTTTGGGATTAAAGTGGGTGCTCTTGAGTCTTGCTGTTTTAGTCGTTTCAGGAGGGCTCTTAACCTGGTATATTTCCGGTAGCGCGTCTGAGCCGTCAGACTGATGTCTACACGGATTATATCTAACCCGTTTATTTAAACGGCTCACCTCACAAAACGGCTCACTTCACCGCTCCATTAAACCGCTAATATAGAGCTAAAATTCCAGTTCAGAAGACTGAATCGCTGACCCACATCTCCGACTCTCGTCAGCAGCCCATCCTCACTCTCTTTCGCGTGATCCTTGAGAATTGAATGCATATTGCTTGGATTGGCAAAAAATCACCCCCGTGCGGCAACGTTACCTATAGCCGAGAAATTACAAACGCACTGCTGGATCGCGGCTATCAGGTCAGCTTTCTGCATTTTGCCCAGGAAGAAGAAATCGAGTTTTCTGGAAATGACCGGGCTGAATCCTATGGCTCTTTGATCGAGTGTCAGGACGTTCCGCTGCCGTTTATCTATAAGTCTCAAATCTATACGATTCCTAGCCTGAAATCGAGTAAGGTGCTGGCCAATGCGCTGCGCGATCTCAAGCCAGATTTAGTGCATGCTTCCCTCACCCTGTCGCCTCTAGATTTTGTCCTGCCAGAAATCTGTGAGGAGCTGAACGTTCCGCTGGTGGCTACCTTTCATCCGCCCTTTAGCCATAAGCACCGCAATATTTCATCGGGTACACAGCAGTTTATGTATCAGCTGTATGCGCCGTTTTTAGCCAACTACGATGCAGTCATTATTTTTTCAGAAGCCCAGCGAGAGTTGCTGCACCGCCTGGGTGTCCCCCTAGAGCGGCTAGTGGTCATTCCAAATGGGGTGGATGTCAATAAATATTCCCCAGGCCTCTCTCAGTTTCGACAGGAGCTGAATGCTGATCATATTTTTGTATATCAGGGCCGAATGGCGATCGAAAAAAATGTGGAGTCGCTGCTGAAGGCTTGGCGGCAGGCGGCGATGCCCAGCACCAGTAAGCTGGTGATGATGGGGAATGGCTCTCTGCTGAATTCGCTCATGCAGACCTACGGGCCAGAACACCACATTCTATGGCTGGGCAATATTCTGGATGAGCAGCGCCGCATTGATATTCTCCGAGGTGCGGATGTGTTTGTGCTACCCTCCTTTGTCGAGGGGCTGTCGTTGTCGCTTCTGGAGGCAATGGGCTGCGGGGTGGCCTGCTTAGCAACAGATGTGGGCGCAGATGGGGAGGTGCTGAGTGGTGGTGCTGGCATTGTGCTAAATCCGCAGCGAGTTCAGGGCGAGCTGCTGACGCTGTTGCCGATGTTTGTGGATCAGCCTGAATTTTCTGAGCTGCTGGGAAGAAAAGCACGGCAGCGTGTCTTGGAGAAATATTCTTTGAGCGGGAATATTGACCATCTGGAGCGGTTTTATACCCATTATTCTCAGTGGTCTAAGACGCCAACGATGATGAACTAGCCGGACATTCAGCCTGGACTAGATTGGGCAGGTTATTTATGAGCAGGTTATTCATAACCAGATTATTTAATTTTGAGGTCAGTCAAAGTGAGCGGTGCAGTCATGGGTAGTGAGATTCAGAGCAGTGAGATTCAGAGTAGTGAGATCAAGAAGCTGACGGGCAGGGGAATCCCCCTAGTCGGTAACGATATTGATACAGACCGCATTATTCCGGCGCGGTTTCTGAAGGCCATTACCTTTGATGGGCTAGGCGAACAGGTGTTTGTAGACGATCGCGCTCAGGGGCAACACCCCTTTGACCAACCCCAATACCAAGGGGCAACGGTGCTGGCGGTGAATAATAACTTTGGCTGTGGCTCCTCACGGGAACATGCGCCCCAGGCGATCGCGCGCTGGGGCATTCAGGCGATCGTGGGGGAAAGCTTTGCCGAAATTTTTCTAGGAAACTGCTTAGCTATGGGTTTGCCCTGCGTTACGGCTACGCCCGCTGAGGTGGCGCAAATTCAGCAGCAGCTCCTGAGCGATCCGCAGACCGTCCTCACGGTTGATCTCGAAGCGCTTCAGGTTCGCTATGGGAATTTCACCACACCGATCACCCTTGGAGATGGGCCACGCCAAATGCTGCTGTCTGGCACCTGGGATGCTTGCGGGCAGCTACGCGCGCGGGCAAGCGCCATCCGCGAGACCGCAGGCCGACTGCCTTACATTGCTTGGTGATAAAGAGCGCAGGTTAGGAGTGCAGATGAATCACGAACGGCATGGGGCAAGAACCTAGCTGCCTAAACTGCGGAGCGCCAATACTCTAAAATGGGTAACAGGGTAGGCATCCATCACTTTAGGACAAGGGTTTCATGGGCGATCGCAGACCATACCAAGTAACCGTCTCGGATTCATCTGGAGACAAGCAGCTCCCCATTCTAGACGGAACCCTTGGGCCTTCCGCCATCAATATCCAAAGGCTGTATGCAGACCATGATTTATTAGCGTTTGATCCAGGGTTCCGCTCGACGGCATCCTGCCGCAGTGCCATTACCTTTATTGACGGCGAGCAAGGCATTCTGCTCTATCGTGGCTACCCCATTGAAGAACTGGCCGAGCACAGCAACTTTTTAGAAGTGTCCTATCTGCTGATGTTTGGGGAACTGCCCACCTCAGCAGAAGCCCAAAAATTTGAAAACGATGTCCGGCATCATACCCTGCTTCATGAGCAAATTCTCAAGTTTTATCAGGGGTTTCGACGAGATGCCCACCCGATGGCCATTATGGTGGGCGTTGTGGGAGCGCTCTCTGCCTTTTACAACGATGATATTGACCAGATGGATCGGGTGCGTCGAGAAGAAGCGGCAGTCCGGCTGATCGCAAAAATGCCCACGATCGCAGCGGCGAGCTATGCCTATAGTGTGGGACGCCCCATTCGCTATCCGCGCAATGACCATAGCTATGCGGCTAATTTTTTACAGATGTTGTTTGGGTTGCCCAGCGCAGACTATGTGGTTGATCCGGTGCTGGCAAAGGCCATAGACCTTATCTTTCTGCTCCATGCCGATCACGAGCAAAATGCATCCACCTCGACCGTGCGGCTGGCGGCATCCTCTGGGGCTAACCCCATTGCCTGTATCGCCTCCGGCATTGCGAGCCTCTGGGGCCCTGCCCACGGTGGAGCCAATGAGGCCGTCATTCGGATGCTGACGGAAATTGGCACGGTGGAAAATATTCCGAAGGCGATCGCCAGAGCAAAGGACAAAGAAGACCCCTTCCGGCTGATGGGGTTTGGGCATCGGGTCTATAAAAACGTAGATCCACGGGCACGGGTCATTCAAAAAGCAGCCAAAGACGTCCTAGAGCATCTGGGCATTGACGACCCGCTGCTGGATATTGCCATTCAGCTAGAGCAAATTGCCCTTAAAGACGAATATTTTGTAGAGCGCAAGCTCTACCCTAACGTGGACTTTTACTCTGGCATTTTGCTCAGGGCTATGGGCTTCCCCACCAATATGTTTACCGCCGTGTTTGCCTTGGCGCGCACCGTAGGCTGGGTCAGTCACTGGCTGGAACTAACCCAGGATAACCACGGCATAGGCCGACCTCGACAGCTTTATGTAGGACATCCTCGACGCCCCTATCCCTCTAGCTAGCCTGTGCTTGTTCAGCCGATACAGTTGCTTACCCTCAAACCTTAGATGAAGTTCAATCAGAAACAGCGTGAAATTTATCTGAAGGGGAATACAATTAAGAACTAATCCACCTTGGGTTGTTACTCAAGGCTGTATAGCGCTGAGCACCCTATCCTTGTCCTTATGTCTCCCATTGCCTTAACCCTTGGGGTTGTTGTGTTAGCACTGGTCATGTTTGTGGCAGAGTGGCTCCCTGTTGATGTCACCGCCCTGTGTATCGCGATATTGCTGATGGCCTTGGGCCTCGTGACCCCAGAGGAAGGTATCTCTGGCTTTGGAAACCCGGCCACCATTACCGTCATGGCCATGTTTATCTTGAGTGCAGGCATTGCCAGAACAGGAGTCATTCAGGTCGTGAGTGAATGGCTTCAAAAGTGGGGCGGAAGGAGCGCGCGCCAGCAAATATTGGCGATGGGCATCATTGTGGGGCCCATTACCGCGCTTATTAACAATACTGCCGTCGTTGCAGTCTTTTTGCCCATCATTGAAGACTGGTGCCGAAAGCGCAATATCTCGCCTTCCAAGCTCCTCATGCCGCTGTCCTTTGCGACGGTTCTTGGCGGCATGATTACCCTAATTGGCACCTCTACCAATATTTTGGCCAGCGGACTCTCTGAGAAATTAGGCTATGGCCAGTTTAGTTTGTTTCAATTTACCGCCCTGGGCCTGATCACCTTTGGCATTGGAATGCTGTACCTCGTTTTTATTGCTCCGATTCTACTGCCTGATCGCAAGCCGCCAGAGAGTGCCTTTGTAGGAGATGCCTACAGTATTCGGGATTATGTGAGCGAAGTTGTCATTACGCCCGGTTCTAGTCTGGTGGGTCAGACCCTGCGCTCCAGTCAAATTCAGCGCAAATTTGACATTGACATTTTAGAAATTATTCGAGGGGGAGAGCATTTTCCACAGCCCCTTGCCGATAAAGTCCTCTCCGCTGGGGATATTTTACTTGTACGTGGTGGTCGCGAAGATGTTTTGAAGATTCGAGATCAGCGGGGTATCGAGATTTTGCCTGATGTGCAATTTGGAAATGCAGAGCAAGACATGCTCTCGACTGAGGAAAATGTTGCTGAGCTTTTAATTCTGGCCAACTCGAACCTCATTGGCTCAAGCCTTAAGGATCTGAGATTCCGGCAGCGATATAATGCAACCGTTCTAGCAATTCGCCGTGGACAAGACCTAGTCCGCGAACGGTTTGGTCAAGTTCCGCTTCGGTTTGGGGATTTGCTACTGGTTCAGGCTCCTAAGGAAAGTTTTTTAGGCCTTCAGACCAGTCAGGAACTTCTGGTTCTTGAGCAGCGCGACGTGGAAACCCTCCGACGTGACAGATCCTGGCTCGCGGTGGGCATCGTTTTAGGCGTTGTGCTTACAGCAGCCTTTGACCTACTGCCAATTCTAGTGAGTGGACTCATCGGCGCAATGCTGATGGTCATCACAGGCTGCTTAAAGCCAGGGGAACTTTACGAGTCAGTGCGATGGGACATTATCTTTTTGCTTGCGGGTCTATTTCCCTTAGAAGCTGCGATGCGTAAATCTGGCGCGACGGAGTGGCTTGCAGATACCCTCGTCGGCTTTGGAAGAAATCTTGGTCTGTCTGGCTTCTGGATTTTGGCTTTCTTTTTAGTGATCACAATGCTGCTGACGGAGATTTTGTCAAACAATGCGTCAGTGGTACTGATGCTGCCGATCGCAGCTGAAACAGCAAAGAGCTTAAATTTAAATGTCTATGCGTTTATGTTTGCGGTAACTTTTGCTGCCTCTAATAGTTTTATGACTCCTATTGGCTATCAAACTAACACGATGGTGTATGGACCAGGGGGCTATAAATTTACCGATTTTTTGCGGGTGGGTGGCCCCCTGACCTTACTGATGGCCATCATCACACCACCGCTCATTGTGTTGCTCTACGGGCTAAATCCTCGCTAATGGTTTTTGCTATTGGTTTTTGTTCATGACTCTCGACTGGACTGAGACTTTTGAATTACGATCGCCCTTCATGAAAAGGCGATCGCAAAAGCTCACGCATCGGGACACTTGAACGTCTCGAAAGGCAGCTCGAAATGCGAAAGTTCATGAAAAAACATGATTATTGCCAATTCTTAGGGAAAAGTACAAAGAACTTACAACAATCTCATTGCTATTTAGAATCGCGTCTCACTAGGATATGGAGAAGAGCTACAGCCTTAGGAATCGGTCAACGCTTCTGAGATCAAGTCTGGGGTAAAGGCTTCTGGAATAAAGGCTTCTGGGGTAAAGGCTTTTGGGGTCAGCGCTTCTGGGGGCAACGCATCTGGGGTAGACAATGCACACCTTTGAGACACACTTCCAGCTTCTAGAGCTTGATCAAACTGCGACCCTGGATGAAATGAAGCAAGCCTATCGAGACTTGGTGATGGTCTGGCATCCAGATCGGTTTGGTCAGAATGTCCGGTTGCGAGAAAAAGCCGAGGGCAAGCTGAAGCAGTTTAATCAGGCTTATGAGCACCTGAAGCAGTGGTACACCCGCGCTGAAGCTGCGACCCACACAACGTCGTCCTCTAAGGCTAAACCGCAGCCCTCTGGACAGAAGCCACCCAAAGGTAAACCACCAGAGGCGACAAAGCACCGCAGCTCTTCCTCACCTCCGCCCCACGCTGATGCATCGCGATCGCGTCAGCCTCCCCCTCACGTCAAGACCAGTGGGCTATACATTACCTTTGCCCACGCAGAATATATCTTGGAGCACTACTGCTTTAGCCCAGTGCTCTCCACAAAAGCCTCTCAGCCTGAAGAAGCCCGCCACTACCAGAGCGGCCCGTTTTTGCTAACGGTGTGTGCCGAGCCGCTCGCCCTGACCCTTTCTGTTCCCTGTAGTTCGCTTCAGGGGTTTGACCGAATCTTACTGTCTATTCCCTGCAAATCCACGGGACATTTTTTCCAGGAAGAAGCTCAGCAGCTCCTGGGACTCCTCCATACCCAGTCTTGCTAATCGGTTTTGCTGACTAATCTGACGTGAGTTCAATGAGGCGCTTGAAGCCCCTCACCCCAAACCCCTCTCCCGAAGGAGAGGGGCTTAAGAAGCTTGATTTTTCATGGCTCCTCCTTCTCTCCAGGGGGAAGGAGACTGAGAGGATGAGGGGCGATTGTTTTTTGTCGAACTCACGTCAATCTGCCTTGCTTACTAATCCGACTTGCTAAGCTGACGGCCCTTGGTTTGAATGCTACTGGTAAATAATGCCCCAGAGCTTGACCGTTGTGGGGTCAACATCGTAGGTCGCCTTACGGTTCTTGCTCACAAAGTAGCTGACTGTGGGCTTGGCTAGTGGGTTCTTGCTGGCGTTATATAAAAACCGAGCGGCCTGATCATCAATGGGAAAGCGATTAAATTCGCCGGGCAGATTTAGGGTTTGGCCCCCCACCGAAATCATCAGGCCAGGCACGCTAGAAACGGACTGTACCGTCAGGACTCTGGTGGAAACAAAAACATCTACAAAATTGCGCGACCAGCTTCCCGCAAATGCACCATCCCTTGAAAAGACCGCGCGATACTCTCCATCAAACTCATCCCGCACCAGCGCCAGCCGAGACCAAGGGATATTTTGACGGGTGCGCCAAGTGGTTCCGTTCACCAAGGGTAGCCCGGTCTGGGGGTCATTCACCCACCTAGGCGCTGATGAATCACTGGGCAACTTTGGGAAAGGCTGCACCGCAACGACGCGAGCATTGGGCAGCGCTGCGCCGCCGATGGGAAGGGCCGACATGCCTGAAGGGGGAGTGGGTTCTTGATAAGTGGGTTCTTGATAAATGGTTGCCCAGGCTTTTACGGTTTCATCGTTGATGGGCTGGGTGCTGGTCACGCCTGGCTTGAGGTACATCCGCACGATCGCCTTTCCAGGGGTTGCCGTTTGGAGCGCCTGGGCTAGTTCGGCATCGACCAAGAAGCGATCGCCCTCTCGCTGAGGCTTAAACACCTGGTCATCGATTTTGACTTCAATGGCGTCCACCTGAAGGCGAGGGTAGCTGGTGCTGCAGAGGGCCCAAAAGCAAACTTGAGACTGGGTATTGGCATAGACCCGAATGCCATTACGACTCCAGTTGCTGTACATGCCCAGATTGCTCACTAGGCTAATGGAGGGGAGCCGGAGAGAGCCTTGCTTTTGCTTATCTAAAACGGCAAGGTATTTGCCCTCAGGGCTATTGACCCAGACCGGCTTAAACCAGACGCTGCTTTTGTCCCACCGTTCTCCGGTGATCAGGGGATATCCCGTCTGAGGGTCAGTGGTGGCGGCGATCGCTTTTTGCTGGGTGGTTCTTGGGATGGGGGCAGCTGAAGCTCGCTGGGAGGTGAGCAGAAATCCAGGAGCCTGCACTGAGGCGGCACTGGCGATCGCAATGGTGATGGATAGATAAAGGGGTTTTAAAGACATGCTCTGAGTAAGGTTTCTGGGTAGGGATCCTGGGTACGGATTCTGAATAGGGTTTCTAAATGGGGAAGTCAATAAAAATATGTATTCATATGGTTTTATCCCTCTATCCCAGCTCAAGTCAATTTATTTGTGAAGAAAGCGAATCATAACAAGGAAGTCTTTAAGGCTCCCTCTCCTAACCCCCCCTACCCAGAACCTTCGAGAATGATTGAGAATAGAAAGGCAAACGGAACTAAATCGTCTTAAGCCATTCATTCATTCGAGCTACTCATTCGAGCCATTTGAGCCATTCATTCGAGCCATTTCATTCAATCATTGCAGTGCTATGCCTCTTAACTCCAAAGTCATGACCGCCATTGAGCAATTAAACTACCGCGTCACCGTGGGTGATGTGGCGGTTCAATCAGGGCTTGATTTACAGGTGGCTCAGCAGGCGCTGATGGCCTTAGCCTCAGAGGCGGGTGGGCACCTGCAGGTCACGGAAACGGGAGAAGTGGCCTACTTGTTTTCGCCCAACTTCCGCACGATCCTTCAGGCTAAGTTTTTTAAGCTGCGCTTGCTTAACCTATGGCAGCGAATTTGGGGCGTTTTGTTTTATCTGATTCGGATTTCCTTCGGCATCTTACTCATTGCCTCCATCTGCATTATTGCGATCGCCATTTTGCTGATTGTGCTGGCCACCGTCTTCAAGGACTCAGACAACTCCGATAATGGCGGCTCCAGCAATAGCGGCGGTTTTAGTGGATTCCCAATTGCCTGGATGTTTTCAGACTGGTTTTACTTTTTTTCTCCAAGCCCCTACGGCACGCCAAGAACTCCTGCATCTTTTTCGTCCAAGGCTTCCCAGCACAGCTCCATGAATTTTCTAGAGGCGGTCTTCTCCTTTCTCTTTGGAGAGGGGAATCCCAACCAAAATCTAGAGGAGCGACGCTGGCAACTGGTGGGCCAAACCCTGAGATACAACCAGGGCGCTGTGATTCCAGAGCAGGTTGCTCCTTTTTTGGATGGTGTTGATGCAGGGCAAACGATAGATGACGCTATGCTGCCCGTACTGCTGCGCTTCAACGGACAGCCGGAAGTCAGCCCAGAGGGTGAAATTGTGTATTATTTCCCAGAACTGCAAACCTCAGTCGGGTCAAGCCAGACTGCACCGAGGGTGCCGTTCTTGCAAGAGGCAGCTTGGCGATTTAGCAGCGCATCTTCCGGTCAGGTGATGGCGGCAATGGGGCTGGGCGGGGTCAACCTCGTTGGGGCCTTGGCCCTAGGGAGGCTCCTGAGCGATAGCGCTGGTTTAGGGGGATTTCTGGGGTTTGTTCAGGCCATTTATCCTGTTTTATTGGTCTATGGCCTAGGCTTTTTGGCGATCCCTTTGGGGCGTCATTTCTGGAATCAGTGGCAGAATCAACGCATTGGCGATCGCAACCAGCGGCGGGAACGGCTCGCGCAGCAGTTTGCTCAGTCCAAAGCCCAGCTTCAGGCAAAGCTAGGATTTGCCCGTCAGTTTGCTAAGGCCACCAGGGTGGATGACTTAGATTTGGTCTATACCACCGAAACAGATTTGCTAGACCAGGAGGCCAAAAACCAAGCGGCCATTGATGCAGAATGGCAGCGGCGCATTGATCGCTCTGGACATTAATCTCTGGATCCCTGGATGAGATAATTGCCATTAGACAATTAGCATTAAAGCCTTGAGAGGCGCTTTTATGGCTCATCAGATATAGCCCATTCCTGATTTGGGCATCCTTTGGAGGTGACCATTTCCCAGGGGCGAAATGTATTGCTCCGGAAAGAGTACAGTAAGCTATATAAGGATAAAAATTGATCAGGCGTTAAATTAAGTCTTAACTGTTATCCAACATCCATAAAATCAAACAAAATAGGAGCGCAATCAACGATGCCCCAACTCCAGGCTAATCCCGAAACTGACTTTTATAGTGAAGCCTACCGTGATGCTTACGCCCGCATTAACGGCATCGTCATTGAGGGGGAACAGGAGGCTCACGAAAACTATATTCGTCTTGGTGAGCTATTGCCGGACTCTAAGGATGAACTGGTTGGTCTTTCTAAAATGGAAGCCCGCCATAGAAAAGGATTTGAAGCCTGTGGTCGGAATCTGAACGTGGTTCCTGATTTAGGGTTTGCTAGCCAGTTTTTTGCAGATCTGCACAGCAATTTCCAGCAGGCCGCTAGCGAAAATAAGATTCCAACCTGTTTGGTCATTCAGTCGCTCATCATTGAATGCTTTGCGATCGCCGCCTACAACATCTACATTCCCGTTGCGGATGACTTCGCGCGTAAGATCACGGAGTCTGTGGTGAAGGAAGAGTACTCTCATCTGAACTTTGGGGAAGAATGGCTCAAGGCCAACTTCGAGGAAGTTAAGACAGAGGTTGAAGCGGCCAATCGCCAAAATCTGCCGATTGTGTGGCGGATGCTAAACGAAGTGGATCAAGATGCGAAGGTTCTGGGGATGGAAAAAGAAGCCCTAGTTGAAGACTTCATGATTCAGTACGGTGAAGCCCTCAGCAATATTGGCTTTACCACCCGTGACATCATGAAAATGTCGGCCTATGGGTTGGCTACTGCCTAGGAATCTCATTCATCATTAGCCGATTAAATCCTCAAAAAAGGCGTACCAGAACGGTACGCCTTTTTTGATATGCCTTTATCTTGGTACGCCTTGATGATTGTGCTGCCGTAGCTTGATGGATGCACGATGACTGCACGGCGTAACGCAGGCTTTATCCCTCAGCGATCGCCACCTGATTTTCTTTGCGTAAGTAGGCTTCAATAAACGAATCAATTTCTCCGTTCATCACGTCTTCAATGGCCGTAGTTTCTTGGCCTGTACGCACATCTTTGACCATCTGATATGGGTGAAACACATAGTTACGAATTTGGGTGCCCCAAGCCGCTTCTACAATGTCTCCACGAATGTCCGCAATTTCCTTGGCGCGCTGCTCCTGTGCCACAATCAACAGCTTTGCTTTCAAGATTGCCAAGGCTTTTTCTTTGTTTTGAAGCTGCGATCGCTC
This sequence comes from Thermosynechococcaceae cyanobacterium MS004, assembly GCA_022402525.1. Lineage (GTDB taxonomy): Bacteria > Cyanobacteriota > Cyanobacteriia > Thermosynechococcales > Thermosynechococcaceae > JAAURS01. Next base: position 95,766 of record JAKRSB010000085.1, on the reverse strand, counting down.
TTGGGTACAGCGCACCGCCAGCCCAGTCGGAATATGGACAATCCGCACGGCGGTTTCAACCTTATTGACGTTTTGGCCGCCCTTCCCGCCTGCGCGGGTGGTGCTGATGTCTAAGTCCTTGTCTGGAATATCCAGCTCTACGCCATGATCTAGCTCAGGCATGACCTCCACCCCCGCAAAGCTTGTCTGTCGCTTATCGTTTGCGTTGAAGGGGGAAATACGCACGAGGCGGTGGGTGCCTTTTTCGGACTTCAGATAGCCGTAGGCATAGGCTCCAGAAATCTCAACTGTGGCTGACTTTAATCCCGCCTCATCGCCTTCCGAGAGTTCGGCTAAGTGTACTTTATAGCCGTGACGCTCTGCCCAGCGAGTGTACATGCGCAGCAGCATCTCTGCCCAATCTTGGGCATCGGTGCCTCCGGCTCCCGCGTTAATTGTGAGTACAGCACCGCTCTTGTCGTAGGTGTCTGACAAAAGCTGCTGAAGCTCCCACTGATCTAGCTGGTGGGCAAGCTCTTTAAGGCTGGACTGGGCTTCTTCGAGAAGCGCCGGGTCATTCTCCACCGCCAGCAGTTCAACAACAGTTTTGGCATCTTCCACTGTCGCATACCAGCGGTTGAGGCTCTCTAAATGGGACTTTAGGTCGTTCAGCTCCTGGAGCGTTTTTTGCGCGATCGCCTGATCGTCCCAAAAGCTAGGCTGTGCGGCAACTTGTTCGAGGTCGTTAATTTTGGCATTCAGGGCAGGCAGGTCAAAGATAGTCCTGGGTTTTACCCAGGCGCTCACTTAGCAAATCTGCGTCGCGCTTCAGCTCTAGAACATCCATACCGGCACTTTAATATTGGCTTGTGGAAGAAAAAGACTGCTCAAAATAGCCTAGTCCGCTATCGTCAAGCGCTAGGCTGTTGTCTAGAGATTGGTTTTCTAGAGATTAGCTGGGCCTAGCTGCCGCAGCCTAAGCTTTATTGAGATTCACGCCAGCTTCACGGGCAAACGCTTCTAGCCCTTTAAACTGGAGGGTCTTAATGGCCTTGGTAGAGAGGCGGAGCTTCACAAACCGCTTGCCTTCGGGCCACCAAATTCTTTTCCACTGAAGGTTCACTTCTTGGAGCTTCTTGGTGCGGACGTGGGAGTGAGAAACCGCGTAGCCATTGTTGGCTTTTTTGCCGGTGAGTTGACACTTACGACTCATGGAGATGCCCCTGATTAATCTTGAAAAATCTGCAATTTACCCAGTCTACCAATATAAAGCACTGGGTCTGGGTAAGACAATCCCTTTTTGAAAGGCTGACCCGCAAAAATCCTCAAGCACCACCATAGCCATTCTCCTGAAACCAATCCACAGCCTCTTGAAGGGCGGTTTGAATCGGGGTTTGGGGGAGGTTTAGCTCTTGTCGGGCTTTGGTCGCATCGTAAAACATGAGCTGCTGAGACATGCGCACGCCGTCTAACGGCACAGAAGGTGCTTTCCCTAAACGAGCCAAGATTGTTTCATCCACCCAGGCCACGCTTAAGGGAATCCAGGCTGGAATTTGGCGTTGGGGTGCAGGAAGCCCCGTGATCGTTGAGAGAATATGCAGCATCTGGGCAAGGGTGATGTTTTCGTTGCCGAGGATGTAGCGATCGCCAGTCTTCCCTTTTTCCAGCGCCAGCAGGTGTCCTTCTGCCACATCCTGGACATGAATGAGGTTGAGTCCTGTATTGAGGTATACGGGCATTCCCCGACGCAAAAAGCGCACAATAATATCGCCCGTGGGAGTGGGCTTAATATCCCAAGGGCCAATGGGGGTACTGGGGTTCACGATGACCACATCCTGGCCGTTTCGTACTGCAGCATGGGCCTCTTGTTCTGCCCAGTACTTAGATTTTTTATAGTCTCCCACCAGTTTTTCTACAGGACTTTGGTAGGTTTCATCCGCAACCTTACCGCCGCCCGGTACGCCAATGGCCGCCACGGAACTGGTATAGACCGTTCGCTCTACTCCGGCTTCTTGGGCCGCTGCCAAAATATTGCGGGTGCCGAGGACGTTGCTGTGATGGAGCTGTTCGCGGTCTGACTGCCAGAGACTATAGTGTGCTGCAACATGGAACGCTACCTGGCAACCCCGAATGTATTCCGCCAGAGACGGGTCGCATAAATGCCCCTCCACGATTTCAAGATCGAGTCCTGCTAAGTTCTTGAGGTTGCTGTGAGGCCGCACCAGCGCCCGAACCTCATGGCCTTTTGATAAAAGCAGTCGCGCCAGGTTTGCCCCGACAAAACCGGTTGCGCCTGTGATGAATGCACGCATGAGAAAAACCTTGAGATTGAACTTAAAACTACAAAATTTAAAAACTGCAAACTTAAAAAGCGCCTCTATAGGCGTTTCCGGGCAATGAACCATCATAAAAGTCTGGAAGCATTACGGCTCTTGAACTTTGGCAAGTTGACATTCCCAGCCCCGAAAGTATTTCCTAGCATGGATTTGAGGCGATTATAGCCTCAGACCACCCTGGAACACCTATTGAGTCAACACTATTATTCAGTTTTTATACGCAGAAATTTAGTTCCATGAAATTTGTGAATATTATTCTCGACTTAACCACATTTTTACTGCTGGAATTAAGCTTATCGACGGCTTGGTGGTACAAGTTTTGGGTTTTCGAGATTCTAGGAACTGCCTACTGATGGTTTGCTGGCACAACCTTACTGTTGTTCAGCATTTTCCTTTTGCTCAAACCCTTACGACAAAAGCGAAGGCTGCTAGTTGTGCTCACGATCACCCTAATTTTCTACGCTCATTCCATTCTGGGCTGGTATGTGCCCAATTTCAGTCAGCCCCAATCAAGCGGCATTCCAGTGACTGTCATGACTTACAACGTGAACTATCAACTCTGGTATACAGGAACTGTCGAACAATTGGTCAGAGCACACCCAGCCGACATCTTTGGATTAGTGGAACCTTACAAGGAGCAAGCTGCTGATTTATGGAAGCGCGTTCAAGAGGTTTATCCTTACTACTATCGAGCGACAGGGGGAAATCTCAGCTTATTCAGTCGCTATCGAATAATTGAAGCCAGAACGGATGACCTAAATTCTCCACACCACGGTCTTTTCGCAACACTGGATATTCAGGGCAAGTCAGTGCAGGTGATTGTCCTACGTCCCCCCGCACCGCAAACCATCGACCACTTCAACCGTCGCAATCAGGTGCTGCGATCGCTAGCAGATTACGCGAAACAGCAGTCCTCTTCTTTGATCGTTATGGGCGACTTTAACACAACCTCATGGTCGCTTTATTTGCGTGAATTTGTTCAGCGCTCAAACTTGCATAGTGCTTCTCTGGGGTATGGACTTCAGCCAACTTGGTACTATGCAAACTACACAAAAGTTTTTGCTCGCACCCATTGGCTATTTCAGTTAATCAAAATCCCAATCGACCATATTTTTTTGAGTGAAGATATTCAGGTTGATCAGGTTATTACTGGTCCTTCAGGAGTATCAGATCATCGTTCCCTAATCAGCAAAATTAGAGTGTGAAAAATATCAGAAAATGAACTGACCCAGAAACCGGAAGTTGCTTGCAGGTCTAACGCTAAAAATGAGCCGTGCGGCGAACCGAGGCAGAGCAAGGGCGCATACTTGTCACCACGTTGGCTCCATTGTTTTGTTGGGCACAACTTTCCAGTGGTGCGTTGTTGAGCTTCAAACTAATCGCTCCGCAAGAATGCGAGGTACCCAAAGGTTCGAGGGCCTGTAATGCAGGGTGGCGCTTCGCCCAACCTGCGATGTGACGAATTGGCATTGAAGGTCGCTCGGAAAATCAGGGTCGGGATAGACATCGAGTACAACACCGACATCATAGAGAATCCAATTCGCGTTGGCTCCGTCCTGGCCGCAGGGATGGAAGACCGGTAAGCCAATCCAAGTATGTTGAGGAAGCGTTGATAGCGGGACGAGATCTGGCACCGGCTCAGGCACGTGTACGGGGAGGTCACCGCAGAAACCGAACTTGTCTGCTGCTCTGGCGACGTCACCGTATGTGAAGCCGGTCCGTTCTCCAAGCCCGCTGTGACAAAATGGGCACGTCGTACCTTCGTTCCATGTCGCCCACTGCTGTCCGCACATGTCAGTCTGCGGACAGCGCCAAACAGGAATACTCTGCCAATCAGATTTGCGATTCATGGTCATGTCCATAGAACCAACGTTTAGTTTGACCGTCAAAATGTAGCTTCGCTTCCTTTTGTACGGTTTAAACCTTTGTTAGCCTTTTTATATTGTTAAAAGTAGCTCAACATATAGAAAATTTCTTTGCATAGTGTTTCATGTGGATCTTCATGATAAATTCTCACAGATGAAACTTTATCTTGAGTAAAATTAACATCAATTCTCCATAATCGAAGCCATGATCTACTCTCAATCATGTAGCTGGAATTCTCTTCCTGCCAATCCCATGGTGATAAAATTGCGTTCGCTTTTTCTCTTTTCATGCCCTGGCTGATGTGATCCCATTTGACAGGATAACTGGTTGGCAGGGTGAGTAAAAGATAACTACATATAGCTGCGGTTACCACAGCCTTAGTTGAGTACGTAATGTATTTTAATTTACGGTTCAAAATTGTGGTAATTCTTTCGGGCTAACGGCATGCGCGTCACCGGACGGCAATAACGCTTGCATCATAACCGATAGCGTATATATCCGTTCCGCGTGTACGCGCTGGTTGGGCAGAAGCAGCTCGTTAGCTCAGCTTAAGTAAATGTCCAGATAGGATAAAGAAAGAAACACAGCCACATTTCCTGAAATTCAGTCCAGAGTAAGAGTCTTCCAATGCGTCAAACAGCTACCTCTCTTCGCCTGCCGCAGCAAAGCAAACAGTTCCTAATCGGCGGCGGTGCTTTAGTCTTTATCGCTTTATTCCTGCGCCCTTTTGCGATCGTGAATGCCGGAGAACGGGGCGTCATCATGCAGTTTGGCCAGGTGCAGAGTAAGGTCTTGGGGGAAGGCATTCACTTCGTGATTCCCTTTATCACGTCGGTCAAAACGATGAGTGTACGGGTGCAGCGCAGCGATATTAACGCCCAAGCTGCCTCCAGGGATCTACAGGATGTCACAACCCAAGTGGCGCTGAACTGGCATATTGAACCAGACCAAGTGAATACGGTCTATCAACGGGTGGGGGATGAGCAACAAATTTTAGAACGCATTATTAACCCAGCGGTCTCTGAGGTCTTGAAGGCTGCAACAGCCAAGAAAAATGTGGAAGAAATTTTGGTCAAGCGCACAGAACTGAAACAGGAAATTGACCAGGCGCTCAAAAATCGGCTAGATGGCTATGGCCTAGCTGTAGACGATGTGTCTCTGGTGAACTTTGGCTTTTCACCAGAGTTCAATAAATCGATTGAGGCCAAACAAATTGCAGAGCAGCAGGCAAAACAAGCGGAATTTGTAGCACTAAAGGCCACGAAGGATGCCGAGGCTGAAGTCAACAGAGCGAAGGGGCAAGCTGAGGCGCAGCGGCTACAAAGGCTCACCTTGACGCCAGACTTACTCCAAAAGCAGGCCATTGAAAAATGGGATGGTAAGTTCCCCATTTATATGGGTGGCAATTCTCCTCTGCCTTTCATCAACGTCACGCCAGGTTCCAGTAAATAAGGAGGCTGCACCTTTATTGGCCTGATATTGGCCTGAGCGGGACATGAAACGTGCAGCCCTGCACGCAGGAGATTGAAACCCCTCCGCACACTGGAATACTTCCTCCTAGGGCTGTTTAGCCCATACCCAGAGACACCTTAGCTGCGGTAGGCGGCTTGTGGGGGAGCGGTGGGTTGGGGGGCAACGGGTGGTCTTCCCTGTAAATCCCGCAGCAAGCCCATCAGAGCAGGAACGACCGTGGGGGTCAGCAAGGTTGAAAAGGCTAACCCTCCGGTTAAGACAACGCCTAACCCCTGGTATAGCTCTGAGCCTTGCCCTGGCATTACGGCCAAGGGCAGCATCCCTAGCACGCTGGTGCCTGCTGACATAAAGATGGCGCGGAGGCGATCGCCAGTGGCTTGCTCTAGGGAGTCATCGTAGTCTGCCCCATCCTGCTGAAGCTGGAGGGCGCGATCGACGAGCAAAATTGCGTTATTGACCACAACCCCGGTCAAAATGACAAAGCCCAGCGCTGTAATCATGTCTAGGGGAACGCTCATCCCTGGGATGGCATTGACCACCACGAGGCTCAACAAGGCTCCGCTCATCCCCATGGGGACGGTGGCCATGATCACGACGGGATATAAAAAGGAGCGGTACAGAGCCACCAGCAGCAAATAGGTGATCAGCACCGACAGCACAAAGGCGGACAAGAGCTGAGAGACGGTTTCGGTCAGGCGATCGGCGGAGCCAGCTAGCTCGACACGGTAGCCTGGAGGTAATGTGCCCTGGAGCGGCGCGAGGACTTCTGTTTCAGCCTGCTGTACTAGGGCACCGAGGGGCGCTTCCGTCTCTAGTCCGGTGGTGAGGGTAATGGAGCGCTCTAGGTTGACGTGGTTAATCACATCGGGGCCGGTGGTTTCGACCACATCGGCTACATCGGAAAGCTGCACCCGTCGCCCCTGCCGCCCAAAAATGGGAAGCTGACGCAGTTGCTCTGGGGTTTCAACGGCGGTATTTTGCAGCTCGACGGAAATATCTAGCTCATTTTTACCCTCTACAAATCGAGAAGCGATCCGTCCCCCTAGGGAGGCTTCGACGATGCTGCCTAAATCGGCTTCGGAAATGCCGACTTCTGCCAAGCGTTCTCGCACGGGCACGACCTGGAGTTCGGCGGCACCATTGACAAAGTTGGTGCGTACATTGCGCACACCAGGTAGCGCCCGGAGTTGGCCTGAGACTGTTTTTTCTAAATCGCTGAGCTGGGCTAGGTCAGGGCCAATCAGCCGGACTTCAAATTCCTTACCCGGATCTTGGAAGATGGAAATGCGGGTGGGCACCAAGAACCGATAGCCGGCAAAGTTATTGCTTTGGGTTCGCATCCGATCCACCATCTCTGCGAGCTTGGCTCCGGTGGCGTACTCGTCCTTGAGGGTGGCGGCGATCGCCCGTCTGCCGGGTCGTTCAATAAACAGCACGTTTTTAATTTCGGGCTGGGCGCGCAGCCAATTCCGCAGGGGCTGGGATTGACGAATGGATTCCGGTACGCTGGTGCCAGGCAGTGGCTCTGCCAACCACAGCACCAGGTTTCGGTTGCCCTCAGGCAGATAGTCCGCAGGGGGGAGCAGTAGCCCAGTGCCCACCAAGAGCGCCAATGGAATTGCCAGAATCAGCAGCCTACGCCCCATTCGCTTAGCTCCTAAAGACCATCGCACCGTAGCGGTCAAAAAATGCTCTAGCTTGCCCTGGAACCGACGAAAGACATCGGAGGTGCGAAGTACCCCTAACTGCACCCCTTGCCAGAGCGATCGCCGATGGGGTTCTGCATTTCGGATGGCCCCTTGGGCGCTGGTGGGGCCATCTGCCAACATTCGTTGCGCTTCCGCCTGATCCAGAAATAGCCCAGACAGCATTGGCACCAAGGTCACTGCCGCAAATAAAGAGAAGAGAGAAGAAACCGAGAGGGCGATCGCCATGTCCGAAAAGAGGCGTCCGGCTTCTCCTCGCACCATCGCCAGGGGCAAAAACACCACCACATTGGTGAGGGTAGACCCCAACATGGCACCCCAGACTTCCTGGGTGGCATCGATGGCGGCGCGCATAGGGGACTTGCCCCGCTGCATGTGGGTAAAAATGTTCTCCAGCACCACAATGGCGTTGTCCACAATCATCCCAACGGCAAAGGCCAGCCCCGCCAAGCTGATGATGTTGAGCGATCGCCCCAAAAGCGCCATCACAATAAACACGCTCAGTAGGGTGGTGGGGATGGTGAGGGCAATAACCGCCACGGTTCTCAAGGACCCCAGAAAGAGCAGCAGCACCAGGGTTGCCAACACCGCACCGCTGAGGAGGTTGTTGCCAACCAGGGCAACGGATTGATTGATATAAAGACTTTCGTCGTAGTTGTAGACAAACTCAATGCCTTCATTCTGGCGGTTAAACTGGTCTTGAATTTCCGCTAGAGTTTGCCGCACCCCTTGGGCCACCTGGGGTACATTAGACCCCACCCGCCGAATGATGCCAATGGCCACCGAGGAATTGTCATTAAACAGCAGGGCGCTATCCAGGGGCTTGCGCCCCATCTGCACCTGAGCCACATCCTTGACGGAGACGCTGCCCGCACGATCGCGGCGCAGCACAAAATCTTCCAGTTGGGAGAGCTGCTGCGATCGGCTCACCGTGCGTACCCGGTACTCCCGCCGCCCTAAAACCAGCGGCCCACCCCGAATGTCGCGATTATTTTGCCGGATCGCCTGGGCAATTTCATCCACCGTCAGGTTCCGGTCGGCTAGGGCTTGGGGGTCTACCTGAACCTCCACCTCTCGCACTCGCCCACCGGGCACCAAAAATTGCCCCACCCCTTCCACCCGGCGTAACCGAGGCAAAATGGTATCTTCCACCAGATCGCGGTAGTGGTCAGGATCACTCTGAAATCCAGGTTTCGTAGAGAGGGCCACCCACATCATGGGGGAGCTGGCACCGCCCACCACCTCCACATTGGACTCTCTGGCTTCTGCGGGCAAGCTACGCACCTGCTGGAGCTTACTCAGGACATCTACCAAGCTGCGCTCAATATTGGTGCCCCAGTTAAATCGCAGGTTGATGGTGCTATTGCCGCCCCTGGAATTACTCAGAATTTCCTGGATGCCCAGCACTTCCTCCATGCGCTCCTCAATAGGGCGGGTAATGAGATCCTCGACTTCCGATGGCCCCGCCCCCGGATAGGCCGTGGTGATCGTGATTTCGGGGCGATCGCCACCGGGCTGTAGCTCTAGGGGCAGATTCAGCAGAGACATCACCCCAAAAAGGGCCAGCAGGCAAAACACCACAAAGGTGCCGTGCCGCCAACGAACGGTCGTTTCAATGAAGTTCATGGTGAAGAAGGGTAGAGGATAGCGCGGGGAGGAGGATTAGCGAAAAAATACCTGGCTGGCGTCACTGCCGATCAATTTGCTGTGGTTTAGATTGCTGTGGTTTAGATTGCTGTGGCTTAGATTGCTGTGGTTTAGACTGCTGTGCGTTAACTTGGTCTGGTTTAACTTTGCTGCGGAGGAGCCTCCACCCGTTTGACCTTCGCCCCATCCCGTAGGGCATCTCCGCCGCGCACCACCGCTTGCTGTCCAGGACGCAAGGCTGGATGGTAAATGGCAACGCGCTGACCTTGATCGGCCACCATTTCAACGGGGTATTCGCGAACGGTATTATCTCCTTGAAGGGTAAACAGCAGCCACTGATTTTGGCGGCGCGTCAGGGCATCTCGCGACACCTCAACACTGGCCTTCCCCGTGGGTAAGATCAAATTGGCCTGAATCGCAGTCCCGGCCACCAGCCCTTGGGGCGGCGCAGTCAGCCTGACCCGTACTCGCGATCGCCGCGAGGCGGTATCCGCTGCGGGAATCAGGCTAGTAATGGCGGCCTGGGTTTTCCAGTTGGGTAAGGCTCGGCTCGAAAGCTCAACGGTTTGGCCTGGGCGTACTTGAGCCGTTAAATTTTCAGGGATTTCAAGAAAGACATCTAAATTGTCGCTGCTCACCAAGGTCAGCAGGGGGTCAGCACTTTCCACATAGTCTCCAGGGCTAGCCTGACGGGCCTGTACCACTCCGGCGGCCGAGGCCTTAATTTGGGTACGGCGGAGGGAGACTTCCGCCTGCCTGACTGCGGCAGCCGCTGCCGCTACATTGGCGCGCTGCGCGTCAATTTCTTCCTGGAGGGGGCCTGCCGTGGCCTCAGCCAACTCAGCCTCAGCTCTCAGTCGCGCCCCTTGGGCATCGGCCTTGGCAGTTTGGGCTTCTACCAAAAGCCGTTGGGAGAGGGCACCCTCGGCGAGCAGTTCTGTCGTGCGCTGGAGGTTATCTTTGGCTTCTGCTTCCCGCGCCTGGGCCGAGCGCACTGCCGCCTGTCGCTGGGCAATAATTTCCCGCCGAGTGCCTACTTCTAAACGGGCGAGATTGCTGCGCTGCTGCGCCAATCGCGCTTGTGCCTCTGAGAGCGCTAGGGCTTGATCCGTTGGGTCGAGGACGGCGATCGCCTGCCCTGGAAACACGCGATCGCCGGGCTGCACCAAAATCTGTTGAATCACACCGTCGGTTTGGGCCCGAATCGTTGACTGTTGCTGCGCCTCCACCTGACCTGAAAGCTGAACGCGACGACTGGCACTCGTAGCCCTGAGAGCAGTAACCTCCACGGGGCGTGGAGGAGTCGCCTGCTGAGCTGCAACGGCGGGGACGGATTGATCGTTGGAGGTGAAGGATCGTCCGATCAGAATGCCACTGCCCAAAAATACCCCTGCCGCCAAAATCCAAAGCCAAACCGAATTAGCGCGCTGCTCCGTGGAGGATTCTAGGGCAGGGGGCGGTAACGTCTGAACCTCTAATTCCTGCTCTGATGACTGAGGCAACAAACCCTCCTCTTCTGGCAATGGATTCTGGCCAGAATTATTGGCAGAGATATTATTGGCAGAAATATTGGCAGAGATTGGGTCATTGGCGTTCATGGCTCGTCAGGTTCCAATGGGTGAAGGGAGGGTCTTTAGGGGGGCGCAGCCGAGATGCTGAAGAGGCCGGCGGTGAAGGAGGCAGCTTATGATGCAGACTATGAATTCTTGTTACATCTTGTTATAAAATTTGTCTTCCTTGGGACGCTATGACATCTATCCACAGATAGATGTTGAACAGTAATACGCCCTGCGTAGAACATTTTGACTCAATTCGTCTTCTAAAAAGATAACAATACTTAATGACTTGTCATGTTAGGTAGGGAACAATCCAGAGATTATATTTAGACCACATTTAAGTTAGGTCACCTTTAAGAGCCAGATTCAGCAAGCGGGACTACCGAGAAGCCGATGGATGAGAATTCAATGGACCTTGCCGCATTTATTGCAGTCCATTGTTGCAATCCTTTGTTGTACCCCATTGGACACGGGCGATCGCAGCGCCCTGATGCTCCGCTTGCTGCCGAAGGTGTGCAGGGTTTAAAGACTGTTCTCAACAACCCCAGTCCAGTGGTGAATATTGCCGATGGAATGGCGTTGGATGAAATGAGTGCCCCAACTGCAGATATTTTGATTGAAACTCTTCAACCTACGGACAATTCAGCCCTCGACGTTTCCGTATCGCCCTATTCTAGAAACCTTGGGAGATTGAATGTACAAGAAATGTACATCCTGAAATGTACAACCTGAAGAGAAGATAACCATGGCACGCTCTGGCTACACGCTCCCCGTTTTTGCTGCGGCTGCAGCCAAGGCTGCTTTGCTGCATCTTCAAGGGCACTCTGCCCAGTCGCTAGCGCTAGACCTTTTGCCTGGAACCGCAGACATTAAGATTCAGCAGGTGGCGCGGCTGACCGAAGATTCCGCCTTGGCGATCGCCCTCAGTGACCCCGGCGACAATCTAGACCTGACCCGCGACACGCCCCTTTGGGCTTGGGTCAAGCTAACCGAACGTCAGTCCGAGGCGCTGATATTAGAAGGGGGTGAGGGATTGGGCAAGACCGTCGAGGGCACTCCTGCAATTTATCGTTATGCCCGTCAGCTATTTGAGGCAAACCTGCTGCCGCTCATTCCAGACCGCTACACCGCGATCGTCACCATCATTTTGCCAGAGGGGCGTCAGCTCGCCCAGCGCACCTCCAATGCAGCCTTTGGAATTCTAGAGGGGCTGTCCCTCCTGGGCACCAGCGGTATCTCCCAGCCGCTTTCTGCTGCCGATCATCTAGAAACTTTTCGGGAAGTGCTTCAAAAAAAGGTGAAGGCGCAGCCCAATCTAGTTTTTTGTATTGGTAGTAGCGGAATGCAGGTGGCTCAGCGCTTGGGCATTCCTGATGCGGCAGTGGTGCAGACCGGAAACTGGATTGGAGCGCTACTGGTGGAAGCGGGGCTATGGGGGGCTGAGTCGGTGCTGCTGTTAGGCTATCAGGGCAAACTCATTAAGCTAGCAGGCGGCATTTTTAATACCTCTAGCCACTTGGCTGATGCAAAGCTCGAAATCATCAGCGCTGCGGTGTTGCGGGTTCACGGAGATCTGGCAGCGGCACAGCAGGTACTTAGCGATAAGACGGCGGATGCTGCCTATCAGTCTTTAGTTGAGCTGGGGTTAGCCGCTTCAGTCTTTGGGGCGCTGGCCCAGACGATTAGCGCGAGAGCGACGGTCTACACCCAAAAGTACGCCAATGTGGCTCTCAAGGTGGGCACAATCCTGACGGAACGCCAGGGACAGGTGGTGAGTCAAGACGCGATCGCAGATTTGCTCCTAGCCCTCCATCAAGGTTAGCGCTCCATCAAGGTTAGCTCTCTATCAAAGACGCTAGTGGGATAGATCACCTGGATAGGGCAGTCTGCTGGGCAATCCAGCGGGTCAGAATGGGGTTGACTAGCTCTGGGGCTTCATCTTGAGGACAGTGACCCACCCCTTCTAGGGGAATAAACTCCTGTACCGCGTCATATTGGGTAAAGGCTCTGCCCAGCTCAATCGGTTCCCAAGGGTCTGCTGTCCCCCACAGACACAGGACAGGGCAGTTCAGCAGCGGCAGCAAATCTTCGGCAAGGGGGCCTTGATCGTACTGAATAAAGGCCAAAAAAACATCCGCTGCGCCCGGATCGCGGGCAGGTTCAATTAAAAGATTGACGAGATCATCGGTCACGGCTGCTTTGCGGGCATAGGCTTGGGTCAAAATGCGGCGAATGACTTTGGGCTGGGCGAGGCGCTGAAAAAAGAAGTGGCCGAGGGCGCGATTGCCTAAAATTTGCTGAAATAGGGGGGCAAAGGTGCGCCGCACCCAAGGAATGGCCTGTCGCTTCCGCACATGGAGCAGCCGCAGGGAGCAGTCAATCATCACCACGCCCTGCACTTGCTCAGGACTCATTACCGCAGCCTGGAGCGCCGCAATACAGCCGATAGAGTTACCGACCAAAAAAACAGGCGTGCCGATAACGTCTTGGCAGAAGTCAAGGATCTGCTGCGCCCAGGTTTCAAAACAGTATTCAATCTCTTGATGGGGGGTGGGCTTGGCCGATCGCCCAAAGCCAATCAGGTCGATCGCATAGACCCGATGGTGTAGCGCCAGTTCGGGGAGGTTTTTCCGCCAGTGATCGGAGGATGCGCCAAACCCATGCACGCACAGCACGGCTGCCCCTGTCTCCCCAGCGGACTGATAGCGAATCGGAAAACCGCGCCACTGCCAGGTCTGAGATTGCGATCGCGGGAGGGTGTCAGATAGGCTCATTGTCAGATCGGCTCATTGAAAGAGGCTCATAGGGACAGATTGATCTTGAAAGGTAGGATAAACCACAGCGGCGGAATCCAGACTCCCTTTGTTAGGATAGCGAGAGAACCTTAGGTATCACCAGGCAACACCCACCATGCGCTTAAAATCTTGGGAGTCGCCCCGCAGCGGTCGGCGACGAAACGATAAGTCAAAGCAGGCGTCTGCCAGACTTAGACAGCTCAAAAAACGAACTCAGCAGCTCCGTAAACGCCTGAAGGCGAACGAGCAGGAGAATAGCCCAAAGCGTCTCAGACGCGATCGCCCCTCAAGCCCACCAGCCCCCGGAACCACTCCAGGGGCTTTTTTGTGTCCGTTGCCCAGGATAATAGAAAGAGTCTGACCGTTTGCGCTGAGTCCCAAAGGCTCTATTTCGATTCCAAATCTTTTGAATTCAGCATGAGCTACTACGTTTCACCTCGCTTCCTAGATAAAGTGGCCATCCACATCACCAAAAACTTTATGGCGCTGCCCAATGTGCGGGTGCCGTTAATTTTGGGGGTTCATGGTCGTAAGGGAGAAGGGAAGTCCTTTCAGTGTGAGCTGGTGTTTCAGCTCATGGGCATTGAGCCAGTCCGCATGTCCGCTGGGGAGCTAGAAAGTCCCGACGCTGGCGACCCCGTGCGGCTGATTCGGATGCGCTACCGTGAGGCCGCAGAGCTGATTCGGGTGCGCGGCAAGATGTGTGTGCTGCTGATTAATGACTTAGATGCTGGGGCAGGCCGCGTCGATAAGACCACGCAGTATACGGTCAATACCCAGCTTGTCAACGGCACGCTGATGAATATTGCCGATAACCCCACGGATGTCCAGCTTCCTGGCAGCTACGAAACCCAGGCCATCCATCGCGTACCCATCATCGTCACGGGAAATGATTTTTCAACCCTCTACGCACCCTTGGTGCGAGATGGCCGCATGGACAAATTTTACTGGGAGCCTTCTGCGACGGATCGCGTGGGCATTGTGGCCGGAATCTATGCCGAAGACGCCCTGCCCCAGGCCGACGTGGAGCGTCTGGTGGCGCATTTTAAGCATCAGTCCATCGACTTTTTTGGTGCCCTGCGATCGCGCCTGTATGACGAACAGGTGCGCAGCTTCATCCGCCAAGTGGGACTAGAGCGCGTCTCCGCCCATCTCGTCAATAGCCCTGACAAAACCCTCCAGACTGCAAGAGCCGCCGTCACCCTAGAGCGCCTTCTGGAGCTAGGGCGGCAAATGGTAGAAGAACAAAGCCACGTTGAGCGATCACGCCTTGCCCAGTCCTATACCTCTGGGGAAGCCCCTCCAGGATTTCAAAGCAACGGCTCCAGCCAGTCCGCTTCAGAAAACTCAGAAAACATTGACCCTTTAAGCGCCACAGAGCAGCCCTTGGAGTACACTGCTGCCTCAGCGCAAAGCCATACAGGTTGGCCGACGGGAGTTGCCCTTGGAGACATTGAGCGATCGCTAGAGCGCGCCTTACGCCAGGGAGGGCGACTCAGCCTAGAGATTGCCACCCCCCGCGAAAAAGCCGGCAACATTTGGCGAAGCTGGCCCTGGAGTCAAACCCCTGAAAACGCAACCAAGGCCGTAGAAAGTATTTTGGACTGCATCCAGGCAAACCCCAACCGCTTCATTAAGCTGATTGGCTATAATCCCCAGACCCAAACCCGCCTCCTCGAAGAAATGATCGTGCGTCCCCAATAGGGTTAACGTGAGTTCGACCAGAAACAACCGCCCCTCATCCTCCCATCCTCCTTCTTCCTAGGGAGAAGGAGGGGCAACTAAAAGTCAAGCTTCTTAAGCCCCTCGCCTTTGGGAGAGGGGTTTGGGGTGAGGGGCCTTAAGTGCATCATCGAATTCACGTAGGGGTATGAATGATAGGCTTTGCCCCAAAAGCCTACCAAAAGCGCGCATGAAAAAGCGGGTGATGTTACATCACCCGCTTTTTTGGACTCAGACCTTTAGATCAAGAGCTTCAAAACAAGAGCTTGATAGTCCTAGAGCAATAGTCCTAGAGCTTAGTACTTGTAGCTTTCAGCCTTAAAGGGGCCTTCAACAGGCACATGAATGTACTCGGCCTGCTCTTGAGAAAGCTGGGTAATGACCCCACCAAACCCTTCAACCATGTAGCGAGCTACTTCTTCGTCCAGCTTCTTAGGAAGCACTTCAACCGTGATGGCCGCTGCTTTTTCTGCCTCAGGCAGGTCAGCAAACTTGCGCTCAAACAAGAACATCTGAGCCAAGACCTGGTTGGCGAAAGAGCCATCCATAATTCGGGAGGGGTGGCCTGTTGCGTTGCCCAGGTTCACCAGACGGCCTTCGGAGAGCAGAATCAAGAAGTCCTGCTTGTCATCGCTACGATAGACCTGATGCACTTGGGGCTTCACTTCATCCCAGCGCCATTCACGACGCATGAAGGCGGTGTCAATTTCGTTGTCAAAGTGACCAATGTTGCAGACTACAGCTCCGGCCTTGATTGCCTTCAGCATGTTGGCATCGCAAACATTTTTGTTGCCCGTGGTGGTCACCAGCAGGTCGGTATTGGCCAGCAAATCTTTGTTGATGGAGTTTGGCGTGCCATCATTGATGCCGTTGATGTAGGGAGAGACGAGCTCAAAGCCGTCCATGCAGGCCTGCATCGCGCAGATGGGGTCAACTTCCGAAACCTTCACAATCATGCCTTCTTGGCGCAGAGACGCAGCAGAACCCTTGCCCACATCACCGTAGCCAATCACCAATGCCTTCTTGCCAGCCATGAGGTGGTCAGTGCCGCGCTTAATCGCGTCATTCAAGCTGTGGCGACAGCCATACTTGTTGTCGTTTTTGGCCTTGGTGACCGCATCGTTGACGTTGATGGCTGGAATCTTGAGCTGGCCTTTTTCCAGCATTTCCAAGAGACGGTGTACGCCAGTGGTGGTTTCTTCCGTCACGCCGTGGATAGCAGGAAGCAGTTGGGGATAGGTTTCATGGATATAGCCCGTGAGGTCGCCCCCATCATCCAAAATCATGTTGGCATCCCAGAGATCACCCGCTGGCGTGCGGCAGGTTTGCTCAATGCACCACATATATTCTTCTTCCGTTTCACCTTTCCAGGCAAAGACGGGGGTTCCCACAGCGGCGATCGCAGCGGCAGCATGGTCTTGGGTCGAAAAAATATTACAGGAAGACCAGCGTACTTCAG
The DNA here is from genome assembly GCA_022402525.1 of Thermosynechococcaceae cyanobacterium MS004. Lineage (GTDB taxonomy): Bacteria > Cyanobacteriota > Cyanobacteriia > Thermosynechococcales > Thermosynechococcaceae > JAAURS01. The sequence continues at coordinate 79,227 of JAKRSB010000085.1, read as the reverse complement.
CACCCAGCTCTTGCAGGGTTTCAATCAGCACAGCGGTCTGAATGGTCATGTGAATGCAGCCAATGATCTTTGCACCGGACAGAGGCTTTGCATCGCGGTACTTGGCGCGAATTTTCATCAGTGCGGGCATTTCACTTTCGGCGATCGCAATTTCCTTACGACCCCACTCCGCCAGGCTAATATCAGCAACTTTATAATCTTGAGCCTTAAGATCTTGAGGTAGAACGTAGTCTGGAGTTAAAACTTGTGGTGTCATAGATTCCTTAGATTTTTTATAGAACAGCGTTTAGAGTGACAGGCTTCTCGGCTTTTCCCAGATAAATCACGGCCAGTGGGTTTTAGGACGCAGTTGCCGCAGTTTGAGTATTAGTGGATTTCCGAAAATCTAGCATGTCCATCCATCACTGGGGAAGGTGAGATGGCGCGCGACCAGAGACAAGATTTTCACAGGCGCGTGGAGACTTGGTTGTTGAAGCTATGGCTTCTGAAGCTATTCTGAAACACAGTGTAACAAATTCTTCATGATTGACCAAGGTGTTGCCAAATCCATCAGAAGAGAGGCTGATTTTGGCAATCGACCTGCGGAAAGATCCTAGCTCGACAAGATGCTCTTCTAGATGAGCAAGACTGGATGGGTAAGCCCCAGCGCAACCCCACTCTAATTCTGTCGCCAGCTATCCCGACGCAAGAGAGGGTTGATCAAGTCGTTTAGCCCTTCTCCAATCAGCGACAAGCCAACAACCAATAGGGTCATGGCTAATCCTGGGAATAAGGCCGTCCACCAGATGCCGCCCGTAGAAAGGCCGCTCAGCGCCTGCCGCAGTTCGTGGCCCCATTCTGGGATCTCGGCCGGGAGACCTAAGCCTAAAAAGCCCAGTCCGGCTAGGGTCAAAATAGCGTCCGCCGCGTTGAGGGTAAACAGGACGGGCACGCTCTGAATGACGTTGAGCAGCAAGTACCGCGTTAAGACTCGCCAAGGAGAAGCGCCTGTCGCCTGGGCGGCCTCAATAAACAGCTCGGTCTTAACGCTTACCGTATGGTTGCGGACGACCCGATAGTACTGGGGCACATAGGCCACACTCAGGGCGATCGCCGCATTAAACACCCCACGACCCACCACAAACGCAACCGTGACCGAAAGCAATAGCCCCGGCAGGGTATAGATGGTGTCCATCAAAAACAGCAGCACCCGATCCAAACGGCCTCCTAGGTAACCGCTAAATAATCCCAAAGGCACCCCAATCACCAGACTAAAAAGCGTGGCGACAATCACTACCTGAAGTGCAGCTTGGGAGCCAAACAGCGTCCGCGAAAAGACGTCGTACCCCTGAAGGTCTGTCCCAAACCAGTGGGACAGCGAGGGCGGCTCGTTAATGGGGTTACTCAAAAACTCGGTCGGACTTTGGAGCCATCCCCAAGATTGAGCTAGGGGTGAGCAGAGTGCTGCCAGTACATATACTGAGGTCATCACAACGCCCACGGCCATAAACTGTGTCGAGAGTCCAGAATGGAGCAGCCTGTGCAGGAAGTGAGGACGACGAAGCTTGGCAGGGGGCATAGGGGAATCCACAGATTTTATTTAGTCTCCTGTATTGAACATGAGAAATGAGCATTAGAAGGTTTGAACTCATTTTGGATGAACTGGATTCGTTCAATTTGAGATTAAGAATTGAGATTAAGAATTTGAGATTAAGAGATCAAGATTAAGAATTCGAGATTAAGAATTCAAGATATCAAGCGTTCGAGGTTAATAAAATTTGGAGAATCTAGGATTTCCATGCTGCAAATCGCACACTTTCGGGTAGAATCTAGACCATCATTTGCTGTTTTTGGCGAATCCCTAGGTGTAGGAGGACAGAATCATGACTCTCTCTCAAAGCATACCGAAAGATACGGCTTCCCTCGTGGAAGACAAACCAGTCCTTCACATCTGGGGGCGATCGCCCCTGAAAGGGCATGTGTCGATTAGCGGCGCTAAGAACTCAGCCCTAGTCCTCATGACGGGGGCTCTCCTGGCCTCAGATGCCTGCATTTTGCGCAATGTGCCCGCCCTGGCCGACATTGGCAGCATGGGTCAAATCTTGTCAGCGCTGGGGGTCAAAATTAACTTTGACTCGAACACTGATGCAACCGCTGGTGCGAAAACTCTCACGATTGATGCCAGCACCATTACCCAAACCGAAGCGCCCTACGAATTGGTCAGCCAGCTTCGGGCCAGCTTCTTTGCCCTTGGCCCCCTCCTTGCCCGCACTGGCGTTGCCAAAATGCCTCTCCCTGGCGGTTGTGCGATCGGTGCGCGTCCGGTGGCGCTCCATGTGCGAGGTCTTCAGCAGATGGGTGCAGATGTCTACATTGAGCACGGTGTCGTACATGCCTATGCTAAGCGGCTGAAGGGCGCTCGTATTTACCTCGACTACCCCAGCGTTGGCGCAACGGAAACCCTCATGATGGCGGCAGCCCTCGCAGAGGGAGAAACGATCCTCGAAAATGCAGCCCAAGAGCCAGAAGTCATTGACCTCGCAAATTTCTGCAACGCGATGGGGGCAAAAATTCAGGGTGCTGGAACCAACAGCATTGTGATTGAGGGCGTTCCTCGTTTGCATGGTGTGGACTACAACATCATTCCAGACCGGATTGAGGCGGGCACTTTTTTGATGGCGGGTGCCATTACCCAGTCTGAAATTACCCTTTCTCCTGTTGTGCCAGAGCATTTGACGGCGGTTATTGCCAAGTTAAAAGACATTGGGGTGCGTGTGGTACAGGAAGATCACCAAACCCTGCGCGTTATGCCCGGTGCGGTGCTTCGGGGAACCGATATTGAAACCCTTCCTTACCCTGGCTTCCCTACGGATATGCAGGCGCTCTTTATGGCTCTGCTCACGCTTTGCGAAGGCAACAGCGTGATTACGGAAACGGTCTTTGAAAATCGTCTGGGCCATGTGCCTGAGTTGATTCGGATGGGCGCTGATATTCGCGTGAAAGGCAACCATGCGGTCATTTGCGGGGTACCATTTTTGTCTGGTGCGCCAGTCTCCGGAACGGATCTAAGAGCTTCGGCGGCGCTGGTGGTGGCGGCGCTGGCGGCTGAAGGCCAAAGCACGATTTCTGGCCTTCAGTATTTAGATCGGGGCTACGAAAATATTGAGGCAAAGCTGCGAGGATTGGGTGCGCGTATTGAGCGGGTTCAGCCCAATTCAGGTTCGATGCTCGTTGAAGCCCCAAGCTTGGTCTAGGCGATTGCCCTCATCATTAATGCAATTAATGCAATCTTGCAGCAATTCCTAAATCAATGTGAGTTCGATGATGCTACTTGAAGCCCCTCACCCCAAACCCCTCTCCCAAAGGCGAGGGGCTTAAGAAGTTTGATTTTCCCCTCCTTTTTCCTAGGGAGAAAGGGAGGCGAAGATGAGGGGAGGTTATTTCTGGTCGAACTCACGCTAAATCAAAAGGCACCCTCGCATTAAAGGGTGCCTTTTTTCAAGCCTGTAGGAGCTATCGAGCAAACTATGATTTGGCGAGCAAGCGATCGCCCAGTTTTTTGATCGGCCCAAAAGATCTGAGGTAGAAGTGATGGCCAATCGGAGTGAGTTTGACCAGAAACGCTACAGCGAATAATTTTTATCAAATTCTGAGCGCGTGATGGGCTGAGGAACTTCTAGTCCCTCGCCGCCTAACACCTTGAGTGGCTCACCATCCACTGAAATCCACACTGGGTCTGACGGGTTGAGGCTGCTAGCGGTATAGATCACCTGACCAAGCCGCGCCTGCATTGACGTACTCCCGCCACCGCTGGTGAAGGCTTTGCTTAAATCAACATGCACCCCATCACGCTCAATCTTGACGCTATTGAGCTTGGTTTCTTCTGGAATAGAGGTGGTTACATCGGCATTGGCAGGGCCTTGAATAAGCCGCGCTAGGGCGTCGCTTAGCTGAGTTTCTGGGCGATCGCCTTTGGGCAGGTCAATATTGGCTGGGGTGAGCGTCAGCTTTGTGCCGCTGCTGGAGAGCCAGTAGACATCAGCCTTAGATGATATCGGAGCGACAGGTGAAGGGGAATCAGAGGCGACGGGTGGAGATGGCTCGTCAGAGGGCGAAGCGGATATAGCGGGAGATGAGGGCGAAGTGGGAGCGTTGCTGCTCTCTAGACATCCCCCTAGTCCAAGGGTTAGGGCGAACAGTAGGCCGATGACTGCCCTGCTTCCGCGAGGGTTAACCATGAATTTATGCATTCCTCCACTCCACTGCTGATAAGAGACTCACATTGAGATGATGCATCCACACGATGTACAAAGGTGCGGAAATAAGAGGTGCGGAAATAAGACAGTCTTGACCTTATGTCCTTGCGCTTTGTCCCTATCAAAGATACCGCGTTGTCCGCCTTATCTAGACTCTAGAACAGGCTGGATGTTCCGTGCAGCGCTAGGTGGCCTGAATTGCTTCATCAATCCAAGCTTTGAGGGTTGGGACAACCTCCGCAAGCGGGAGATCAAGGGAGCTACGATCGCGTCTTTTCACCACTTCAACCTTGCCCTGAGCTAGCGATCGCCCCGTCACCACCCGAAACGGAATGCCGATTAGCTCTGCATCTTTGAACTTTACGCCAGCCCGTTCGTTGCGATCATCCAAAAGCGCCTCAATGCCGGCGGCCTGGAGATCTTGGTAGAGCTGCTCTGCGGCTTCGACCTGGGCAGTCTCGTTAAGGTTGGGAATTACCACCACCACCTGATAGGGAGCGATCGCCACAGGCCAGATGATGCCGTCTTTATCGTAGGACTGCTCTACCGCCGCCTGCGCCAGTCGCGAGACGCCGACGCCGTAGCAGCCCATCACCAGCGGCATCTCTTCACCCTGTTCGTTGGTGAAGGTTGCACCAAGGGCTTTTGAATACTTGGTGCCAAGCTGGAAAATATGGCCAATTTCAATGCCCCGTGCGCTCTGGAGAAGCTGAGCTTGGTCATGCACCGCGCGATCGCCTGCCTGCGCTTTGCGGATATCCACCACCGTTGGTAGGGGTAGCGCCTCGCCCCAGTTGGCTCCTACCACGTGCTGCTGGGGGGCATTGGCTCCCGTCACAAAATTCTTGAGATCTGTCACCGTCTGATCGGCTAAGCGCAAAAATTTAGGCGAAACCTTTGCGATCGCGTTAATAAAGGAGTCGGGAAGATCTGGGCCTAAGTAGCCCACGGGCAGGTCTTTTGCCGCCCAGGTGCCGCCCGTATCCGCCACTTCTAGGCTCAGCAGCGTTTTGGCGTCGTAACGATCCGCCAGCTTCACTAGCGCATTGTTGAGCTTGACCTCATTGACGGCCTGGTCGCCGCGAATGCTAATCAGCACCAGCACCAGTTGCCCATTGTCAAAGGTGGCCTGATATAGGACTGTCTTGGCGATCGCGGAGGGGGCGCACCGTAGCTGGTCTGCCAGCCGCTCAATGGTGTTGGCGTTGGGCGTTTCTAGAACCTGGCGTTCGGTGTAGGTAGAGGGCACCGCATCGGGGGGCAGGGCGATCGCTTTTTCTACATTGGCCGCATAGGTGCCGTCTTCGGTGTAGAGCACCTCATCTTCCCCGGCATCCGCCAGCACCATAAACTCGTGGGAGCCTGACCCACCAATTGCGCCGGAGTCCGCCTCCACGGCTCGAAAGGTTAGCCCACAGCGCCGCAGGATGTTGCTGTAGGCTTGGTACATCTCTTGATAGGTGCGCTTAAGGCTGTCCGTATCTGCATGGAACGAGTAGCCATCTTTCATAATAAATTCCCGCCCCCGCATCAGCCCAAAGCGGGGCCGAATCTCGTCGCGGAATTTGGTCTGCACCTGATACAGATGCACCGGAAGCTGACGATAGGAGCGAATCATATCCCGCGCCACGGCGGTAATCACTTCTTCATGGGTGGGGCCTAGCCCTAACTCGCGCCCTTGGCGATCGCCCAAGGCAAACAGAATGCCTTCGGCTTTGGTGTAGGTGTCCCAGCGTCCAGACTCTTGCCACAGCTCCGCTGGCTGAAGCTGGGGCAGCAAACATTCCTGGGCCCCCGTCGCGTCCATTTCCTCACGGACAATCTGGGTAACTTTTTTCAGGACGCGCCACAGCAAGGGCAAATAGGCATAGATGCCGCTGCCAATCCGGCGAATATAGCCCGCCCGCAGCAACAGCTTATGGCTCGGAATTTCTGCCTCAGCAGGGTCTTCCCGCAGCGTGACCAAAAGCATTTGAGATAGCCGCATGACGCCCTCTTTAATTCCAATTTTTCAGTTCCAATTTTTCCAACTTTAACGTGAGTTCGATGAGGCGATTGAAGCCCCTCACCCCAAACCCCTCTCCCGAAGGAGAGGGGCTTAAGAAGCTTGATTTTTCAGGGCTTCTCCTTCTCCCTAGGGAAAAGGAGGCTGGGAGGATGAGGGGCGATTGTTTTTTGTCGAACTCACGTAACTTTAGTGCAAGACCGCACTCACCCTCTTGGAGAAGCCCAATTGCAACTCCCTATGCTTGCGGCCTTCCGTAGCTTAATCCTAACAGTGGAGATGATTCTACTCAAAAATCATGGAAGGAATTCTGGTAAACGAATTGGTGAAAACAGAGTGCTGTAAAGGCGATCAGAGTGCGGTAGAGTTACCAATATGTACGACGACGATGATTTCAATCTGCTGGATGCAGATGCCGCCCTCGAAAGTCCGCTAGACCGTCTTGTGCCTGTGGATAACCCAGAGGCTGAGGCGGAACAGCCTGATGTGGAGGAAATGCTGGCGCTCCTGACCTCTGAGAATGTGACTCAGCGGATGGTTGGGGCACGGGCATTTTGTGAGCTACAAGACCTGCGCGCCACTGCGCCGCTGATTCAACTCTTGGCGGATGGTTGCCCGCTGGTGCGGGTGAGTGTGGCCTATGCATTGGGCCGCAACCCTAGTCCAGAGGCGGTGGAGCCGCTCATTCAGCAATATCACGCTGACTGGAATGGCTATGTCCGCAAAGGGGTAGTCTGGGCGCTCGGTAACTGCCGCGATCGCCGTGCGCTATTGCCGCTAATTGAGGCGCTCCAAAACGATATTTCCGCCGTCCGGCTATGGGCGGCGAGTTCTTTGGGGCAAATGGCGGAGGTGGACAGCACTGCTGCGGTTGAGGCAATCCCTGCCGTTACGGCGGCGCTTCAGCAGGATTGTTTGTCTGCGGTTCGCAGTAACTGTGCTTGGGCGCTGGGGCAGCTCTGCCAGTTTGTGCCTGTGAATGATCTTTATCGTCAGTCTACAGAAGCATTGATTGAAGCCCTTTCCGATGATGATTTGGGCGTCCGCGAAGATGCGAGGGGGGCGCTGCTAAGGCTGGGCGACCCCCGTGGACTTCAGGCGATCGAGGAGCTAGAGCTAGAAGGATTGCTTTAATCCAGTAAATCATCCAGCAAATAATCCATCAAAAGGCTAAGTTTCGTCCAGTCCGTGACTGTGGCTATGATCGAGAGAGTTTGCAACAGCGGAGGGCAGAGATGACAGCCAACCTAAGCACATCGCACCAGATATCGCCACACATATCGTCTCCTCTGTATGAGGTTGACTTCTATGGTTGGACTCAGGCGCAAGCAAAACTTTTGGGTGAAGGGGCATGGGAGCATCTAGACTGCAAGAATTTAATGGAGGAGATTGAGTCTTTGGGTAGACAGCAACGCCAAGAACTGAGGAATCGGTTGGGTGTTCTGTTGGGGCATCTGTTGAAGTGGGAATTTCAAGCTGAACTAAGATCCAAAAGCTGGCTGGCAACCCTTCGAGAGCAGCGTCGAGAAATTATGGAGCTTCTTGAGGACAGCCCAAGTTTGCGTCCCTATCTAGCTGAAGCCTGTACTAAAGCCTACCTGGCAGCTCTAGATCTGGCGGTGCGCGAAACGCCGCTAAATTACAAAGACTTCCCTGAGATCTGTCCTTATTCGCTGGAACAGATTCTAGACACAGCCTTTTTCCCTGAATAAGCCCTGACGATTCGACGATGATATTCGGCGATGATATTTGGCGATCGCAACTTGTGCGTCTGAGGTGGGTCAAGTGTGCGCTCTCTCGAACAGGATCACGTTCCTGATGTCCCCTTCTGTTCTAGGGCGCGAATCCGCTCAATTTGCTGGTGGTTCCAGGCATCGTCAGAGTAGGGGGTGCTATACCAGGCATCCAGGATTTCATTGGCGATCGCTTCTGAGGTTGTCCGCAGGCTCAGGGCCAGCACATTGGCGTGGTTCCAGATGCGCGCACCCTTTGCGGTTTCTGCATCGTGACAGAGCGCAGCGCGTATGCCTGACACTTTGTTGGCGGCGATCGCGGCTCCTGTGCCAGTCCAGCAGCAAACGATGCCTTCCTCTGCCTGACCCGTGGCGATCGCTTGGGCAACATTACTGCTGCATAGGGGCCAATCGGTCTGCGGATCGTGGTCTGCCAGCGCCCCGTACAGCAGCACTTCATGGCCCCGCTGCTTTAGGGACTGAATAAGCTGCGCGGTCAAGGTGGTTTGTTCATCGCTACCCAGCGCAATTTTCATAAATTCTTGTTCAAAATCTTGAGCAAAACATCCGCACTTTTGTCATTCAGCGACTCTTTCGACGGTTTATTCTCTAAAGGGTCGGGGTTTCCAGTCACAGCGCACCACTACCGGCCACATTTCAGCATAATCTTCATTATTCCCCATGCATACGGTCAAGACGAGGCCAATAGTGAAGCCATGATTGTGGAATGGATACGCTTCAAAGTTGCCCCCAACTATCGCGAGAGATTTGTCCAAGTTGACCATGACGTTTGGACTGCGTTTTTAACCACCTGCCCCGGCTTCATCCGCAAAGAAGTCTGGATTAGCCCCGATGAACCCAGCGAAGTGATCCTGGCGATTCACTGGGCAACCCTAGCCCAACAACAGGCGATCGCCCCAGCCGACTTAGACAAAACCGACCAGCAGTTCATCACTAAACTAGGTGTACCCTTTCAGCTTTTAGACATAAAGCTGTATCAGCTCCGTAAAACCACAACCCTACCGCTCAGCCCTAACCGACCCTAACCCTGGATGACCCGTACCCGCCACGATCTGTTTGCCAAACAACACCTAGAGGCACTACTTGAGCCTTTGGGAACCGTCACCACCAGCCGCAAGGTCACCAGCGAAACCCGTGAAGTAGACCTTTGGTTTGCCCCCTACGAGAACATCCAAACGCGCTTGTCAATCTTGGGCGTATTGGGACAAATGGCAGCTCAGTGCTGTGTCATGGAGCCATTTCGTAACTCGATTCAACCCCAAGACGTAATGAGCTGTATTGGCAAACTGATTGATTTGACCGCAACCTTTCAGCGGCAGTCAAAAAGAGAACCTAATGTCTTCTCCGCGTTGGCTTTACCCCGATTATGGATTTTAAGCCCCACAATTTCTGATCGCGTAGTTCAAGGCTTTGGCGCAGCCAAAGATGCCGACTGGCCAACAGGATTTTACAGCTTACCCCCGCAGTTTCGCACTGCTTTGGTCGCAATTCATCAACTTCCGGTCAATGAGTCAACCCTGTGGCTGCGGTTAATGGGTCGCAACGGGACGCAGCAAACTGCGATCGCCGAGCTATTGGCCTTACCCCCAGCGCACCCCATGAAGCAACGAACCATAGAGCATTTAGCGGTGTTGCAAATCAGCTTGAATTTAGGGCAAAATTCAGATACAGACGAGAAGGCTTTGGCGATGAATTTATCCCCAGTCTATGAAAAGTGGCGACGAGAGACGCTAGCAGAGGGGTTACAGCAAGGGCTGCAACAAGGGCTGCAACAAGGGCTGCAACAAGGGCTGCAACAGTCACAATCCCTAGTCCTAAGGCTACTCTCTCGCCGAATTGGCAAAGTTTCCCCTGATTTTGAGACACAAATCTTGCAGCTCTCAAGTTCTCAACTAGAGGAATTGGGCGAGTCCTTATTCGATTTCTCTGATGTTGATGACTTGGAGCAGTGGCTGCGATCGCAAGCCATTTCTGCTCAAGAATCATAGCCCTAACCCCACCATCCGCTATCTAACCCTGGATTCAAGGACAAAGACCTTGACTCTCTTGTTGCTTGGAGTGTTGATAATAGAGAGTACGTTAATCGAGAGAGCAGTACCAACTGCTGTGAAACCATGACCTTATGCCTAAACGTGCCTAGCATGGCCTGCTCTGCCTGTAGCAGCACCATCACCAATATCGTCAAGTCCCTTGACCCCGCAGCAGCCGTGCAGGCTGACCTCAAGACCAAGCAGGTCATCATCGAAACAGAAGCAGCAGAAGCAACCATCATCGCTGCTGTTACTGCCGCTGGCTATGCCGTGGTCTAGCGCCAAAACTGTCCAGAATACAGCCCATTCATGAGCCCAATGCTAAATCCAGCATTGGGCAATAGTTAGCCTTGGGAAATAGAGAGAATGATGGAAACGGTCACACTAAGGTTGCGGGGCATGCGCTGTGCTGCCTGTGCCAGCAACATCGAAGCCGCCATTTGTGCTGTGTCGGGGGTTAATGGGTGCAGCGTTAATTTTGCGATCGCCCAGGCCACAGTCGCCGTAGGTTAAGGGCTGTGTAGGTTGGAGACTGGATAGACCCACAGCTCTGGCTAAAGAGAGAACATTCAGGCCGCTGCATTGGCAATTGCCTGCCGGAGTCGTGGCAGGAGTGCTTCAATATAGTGCGGCCAGCCAACGACAATGGGCTGATGGTGGGCCAGCGTTGACAGGTCTAGGGCGTCGGGAGAAAACTGAAGGGTTTGGCCGTTGAGGTCGCAGCAGACCAGTCCGGCTTGGTGGGCAAGGGCAATCGGCCCGACGGTGTCCCACAGCTTGACCCGTTGATTAAGGTATAGGTACAGCCCTGCTCGCCCTAAAATGACTTCCAGCACCTTGAGGCCAAAGCTGCCAAGGGTATAAAACTGTGCTTCTGGAATCATCTCTTGAAGTGCTGGACCATAGCGCTTTTGATCGCGAGCGCCCAGCAAAATGGGGCAGTAGGTTAGGGTTGGGGGTGGGGTCACTACCGGAACAAGCAGTGAGGGGAACTCCAGGCCCTGAGCCGTCCATAACCCCAGCCCCTCACCGCCATAGAAAAGCTGACCAGACTCTGGCCGCAGCACCCAGCCCGCGATCGCCTGTCCCTCGACTAGTAAGCCCGCCATGATGGCATAGTTTGGTCGTCCATTGATAAAGTCTTCAGTGCCATCCAGGGGATCAATCAGCCAAAGGCGACTAAAATTCTGCTCCATCAGCGGAATAGATGCCGTATTTTCTTCCGTGATAATGCCATCCGCTGGAAACCACTGCTGAAACTGCGCGGCCAACCGCTGATCTAGGGTGCGATCAATGGCCGTCACAAAATCTTCTGGGCCTTTTTCTTCCACTTCAAACGGCTTCCGCGCCATTTCGACGGCCCACTGACCCGCTGCAAACAGTGCTGCTTGAATCGCAGTTAGCGGCAAAGTTGAAGGAGCTTGCATCAGGTTCACAGCGGTATCAGATTCACAACATCATCGAACTTATGGAAAATCGAACTTATGGAAAGTCGAATTTATAGAAAACTTAAGGAACCGCCTGAGCCTGTCAGTGCTGATGATCGATTTCAAGGGCTGGCTGTTTGCGGTACAGCTTCTTGGTCGTAACATCTCTGGGGAGTAACACCTCTGGGCAGCCACAACTACTTCAAATCCAGCAGCCCATTGTCCTTTAGCTTAGGGTTAAACCGGAGCGATTCCTGTACGCCACGCTGGGAGAGGAGCGCTAGAATTTCTTTCTCAATCCGTCTGGCTGCATTTTTCAGCACGGACTGATGCTTTTGCTCATCAAGCTGGGGGTCTGTGTACTGAGCAGACTCTTCTGGCAGCATTTGGCTTTTGACATCAATGGGCTGTTCCCACACAGACTTTGAGTCATGATTGCCCGCTGGAATCGAGCCATTTTCACTGACCCAGGCTGCTTTAATGGTTTCGAGCAGGGCACGGTCTGGCTTCTGTACGGCGTAAACCTTAACCCAATAGCAATGCTGTGGCTGACGGACAATGTGCTGCCTCAGACTCAGGGAAACATCCCGTGAGTAGCCAATATAGGCAACGGTCTTATCTTGAGCATAAACCGCATATACACCAATTTGCCCTTCAAACTGATGGGGTAGCTGCCCCTCTGCATCAATGTAGGGATGAAAGTCAAGGTCAGCTAGGGCTGGGTACGCTGCCGTCATGGCTAGGGGCTGGGTTCAACTTCCCTAGTATGCACCATAGTGGGCATCATAATCGGCCCCATCAAGAATCGGCACCATCGTCAACACCATTCACAAATGCACCATTAGAATGCATCACTCTCACCCCCCAAGGGTAGAAAAATGGTCAGCACTTCACTGTTGTGGTGTTTGCGAACCGTGAGTTTGCCGCCAAGGGCTTGAAAGAGGTGCTTGGTGACAGGCAGGCTGAGGCTTAATCCTCCCGTCTCTGGCTGAAACATCAAAAGCTGGCCGACGGCTTCTAGCATCGGAGACGGGGCTGATGGATCTGTTTCATCCGTGCGGGTTTTGAGCTGAAGCTTAATCTGGGAACCGGCAACGGCAACGTGAAGGTGAATGTGGCTGCCTGCAGACAGGCTATGACCTAGGTACTCCATCAATCCGGTCAAGACCTGATCTAGCAGATGAGGGTCGCGAATGGCGATCGCCGGCATGAGTTTAGGCGTCGTGACCGATAGGGTGAGCGATCGGCGGGAGGCTTGAGTCTGCCACCGCTCTAGGTTTTCTTCTAGCAGTTCCTGGAGGGAGATGGGCGTGAGCCGATTAGATAATGCCTGACAGCGATCATGGGTCAGTTCCATTGCCCTAAAAATCAGCCCAAAGCGATCAATCTGTCCGCTGCATTCGCGATAAATCGACTCCAGTCGCCGCATCACTTCCGACGGTAGGTCAGTCCGCTTGAGCAGCAGGCGCGTCAAGGTTTGAATGGTTGTCAAAGGCGTGCGCACCTCGTGGGCAATGACCTTCAGCAGCTCTACGTCTCGGTCAGCTACGCTACGGCCCAGGGGATCGCCCCCCTCCTCTTCTAACCCTTCTGGAGTCGTTTCATGCCAGGGCGCTGCCGCACCCGTTTCTTTTGTGCTGAAGTCTTTTAGGGACTGCTCTGTTAAGCCAGACTCTTTGAGGCCAGTCTGTTGATCTCTCAGTTGCCTATTTTGGCCGTCCTCATAATGGACATGGTGGATTGACTGCACCGGAGCGACAGGCGTTAGGGAAGCCTGTCGAAGCAGTTCGTGGCTAAACCGTGCAGGAATACGATAGTGGGGTGCCACCCAGGATAGTTGCTGCTGCCACTGATTGACTTGGTCGGCTTGCTCCACAGAGAGTCCGGCTGGCAGGCGTCGTTTTAAGACCTGCCACAGATCCTGAACGGTTTCAGGATCGAAGGAGAATCTAAACTGAAACCCGCCCTGGCCGTCGCAGCCCACCACGGCTGCCCAGCAAAATTGGGGGGTTTGGATTAGACAAAACCGCTCCCGGGCTAAGGGATCTTTTGGGCTGAGCAAAATCATGGGCCATGTCTGCGGCAGCCCAATGGGCTGAGGAGGTTGGGGGGCTGCTGTATAGTCAGCTGGGGGCAGTTGAAAGGTTGTATAGACTGGGTTTGCTGTAAAAATCCAGGTTTTGAAGTGGGCGAGGGTGGCGAGGTCGCCGAAGGTTGGGGTTGGCCCGCAGAAAATAGCGCCCTGGGGGCGGCAGATTTTAGCTGAGTGATTATGGGCTGAGTGATTATTGTTTTGGGAGTCAAGAGAGGAGATCTCAGACTGCTCCGCAGCAAAAGTCATTTGCTTGAGGAGATTGGCCATAGATGCGATCGCCAAGTGCCATGACCGCTGTACCTCACCTCCTCCCGATTCTGAAACACCTGGCTCAACGGCTTCAAAAATCTGCATCAGTGTAGGGAGATGATCCGCCGGCAGGTCAACGGAGAGCGCTTTTTCTGCTGCCTTAAGGTCTTTCATGCTCCTTTTTCCTGCCCTGCCCAATGCTTTGCCCAAAGATAGGGTCTGTTCTCCAAACCATAGCTGCTTTATGCTTACCCAGAGGATCGTTAAACCGAACCACCCCTGATCGGATTCCCCTGGTCGATGGGATGATCAGGGCGGAAAAAGACCGCCGCCTTGATAAAAATCGCCTTGGACTAGCGCGCATTGACTAGCGCAGATTTACATTTACTAGAGCACATTCGGGCAGAGGCACTGGCGCGGGATTGATCTCGCCTCATACAGTTGTCTAGGATAAGCAGATTCAACAGCAGTAGTAAAACCTTTAGTAGCAAACCCTTTGGTCTGACGTGGCAAACCTGAATCCGACTCAATCCTATGTTTCCCCCTGGGTGTATCCCTTAATTTCAACCACAAATCGACTAGTGCTGAGGCACCTTTTTTTTAAGTCAATTGTGGTTCAGGGCAGTGAATACCTCCCAGCTCAGGGGCCAGCGGTGCTGGCAATTAAGCACTATAGTCGCTGGGATCCGCTAGTGATTGCTCAGCTCATGCCCTACGCCGTGCGGTTTATGACCAATGCCAATCAGTTTTCTGGGGTTCAGGGATGGCTGCTGATGCGTCTGGGGGCTTTTGCCATTGATTTGTCACGACCCCAAAAGTCCAGTATCCAGCACATGATTGACCTGCTCCACCAGGGTGAAACCGTAGGTATTTTTCCAGAGGGTGGCATTGTCCGAGATGAACCCCTGCGATCGCTTAAACCAGGGTTAGCCCGACTCATTCTTCAGGCTCAATCTAGTGCTAGATCCCCTCATGCCAAAGAACCTGGACAACAGACAGGTGCGATCCCGATTATTCCGATTGCGCTGCACTATGTGCCCGGCGCAGACTTTGGCGCATCCGTGTGGATTGATGTGTCTCCGCCTTTCACCAGTGAGCAGTTTGCTGGCACGACCGATAAGCAGAAGGCCGCCCAAATCACCGCACACCTTGAAAAAGTACTGCGCGATCGCCTTGAGTTTCTCCGGAACCAGCATCCTCCCAGAGGTCGCCCCCTTGACTAGCGTCTTTGCAGTAGCGCTTTTCCGTCACATTTCGAGAGGTTCGAGAGAAACGTTAAGATAAGCAAACAATGCAGTAATTAGGTAGGGTGACTTCATGCCAGTTTTGTTGGCGATCGCAGTTTTGGAGCTGTTAATCGTGGTGCATGAGCTGGGACATTTCCTGGCCGCCCGCGCTCAGGGAATTACCGTGACTCGGTTTTCCATCGGTTTTGGCCCCGTGCTGTGGAAGCACCAAGGTGCCGTCACAGAATATGCCCTCAGAGCGATCCCCTTGGGTGGGTATGTGGCTTTCCCTGATGATGAGCTGGACGAAGAGATCGAATCCGACGATCCTGGCCTGCTCAAAAACCGCCCGATCCTAGACCGTGCGATCGTCATTAGTGCAGGCGTGATTGCCAATCTCATTTTTGCCTACTTCCTGATGGTGACTCAGATCGGCTGGGTGGGACTGCCAGAGCTTCAGCCGCAGCCCGGTGTCTTGGTGCCCCAGATTGCCGCAGACGTGAGTTCTGCCGCAGCCCAAGCGGGACTCCAGTCCGGGGACGTGGTGATTGGGGTCAATGGAGAAACCCTCGCAACGGGAGATGTCGCCATTCAGTCCCTGATGTCGGCCATTAAAAATAGCCCCAATCAGCCCATCCGCTTAGAAGTTCTGCGAGAGTCTCAGACCCTTTCGCTGTCTGTGACGCCCCAGGTCGAAGCCGACCAGGTGCCGCGTATTGGCGTCCGCCTTGCGCCCAACGGCACGGTAGTTCGCAAAAAAGCTACCTCCATTTCTAACCTCTTTGGCGCAGCCGCCACAGAATTTCAGCGGGTTGTATTACTGACGGTGCAGGGCTTTGGTCAGCTCATTAGCAATTTTCAAGAAACCGCGAACCAAGTCTCTGGCCCCGTGGCGATCGTGGCGATCGGTGCGGATATTGCCCGCTCTGACCTCAGCCGATTGCTCCAGTTTGGGGCACTCATTAGCATCAACCTTGCTGTGATTAATATCTTGCCGCTCCCCGCCCTAGATGGCGGTCAGCTTGCCTTTTTGCTGGTTGAAGCCTTTCGCGGCAAGCCCCTCCCCAATGAAGTGCAGCAGGGCGTGATGCAGACTGGACTCTTTCTTTTGCTGGGTTTAGGGATGTTTTTGATCGTGCGCGATACTACAAACCTCCCATGGGTGCAGAACCTGCTCTCGCAATAGAGGTGGATTTGCCTTGTCTGGATTATTTCCATCACAAACTTAGGCAATCAATACGCTCGCAATAGCAAGCTCGCAGTCAATAAGATCACAACCAATAAGCTCGCAACCAACGTGAGTTCGACAAAAAACAACCGCCCCTCATCCGCCCATCTTCCTTCTCCCTAGGGAGAAGGAGGGGCAATGAAAAATCAACCTTCTTAAGCCCCTCGCCTTTGGGAGAGGGGTTTGGGGTGAGGGGCTTTAAATGCATTTATCGAACTTACGTCCCAACCAATAAACTTGCAATAACAAGCTCAAATCAAGCTGTGGCCATTACCCGCAAACTGTCTGCCAAGAAGCAGCGCGCCCTCGAAATTCTGATTCGCCTGAAGCGGCTCTATCCAGATGCGAAGTGCAGCTTAGACTATGAAACCCCAGTTCAGCTTCTAGTTGCCACCATTCTCTCGGCCCAATGTACCGATGAGCGCGTCAATCAGGTTACGCCTGCCCTGTTTCAGCAGTTCCCCGATGCAGCCGCGATCGCCACTGCCCCGCCCGAAATTCTAGAGCAGCTCATTCATTCCACGGGTTTCTACCGCAATAAGGCGCGCAATATTCAGGGAGCCTGCCAAAAAATCATGGCGGATTATGGGGGTATTGTGCCGCAGCAGATGGAGCAGTTGCTGACCCTGCCAGGGGTGGCGCGAAAAACCGCCAATGTTGTGCTGGCTCATGCCTACGGCATTAATGCAGGCGTCACCGTAGACACCCACGTCAAGCGCCTCACCTATCGCCTCGGACTCACCAAAGAAACCGACCCTGTCAAGGTAGAGCGCGACCTCATGCGCCTCCTGCCGCAGCCGGACTGGGAAAACTGGTCGATCCGGCTGATCTATCATGGCCGCGCCGTCTGTAATTCCCGCAAACCAGACTGCGATCGCTGTACCCTTGCAGACCTCTGCACCTCCGCTGGGAACGCACTAAGCGGCCCACCACAGCCGCCAAAAAGACGCCGCCCTAGCCAACCTAAACTTGCCGCTCCAAATTAATCCTTTACCAACTCGCCTAAAGTTAGCTATACTTTAAGACGCTGCAAATATTGTCTGATACTGGTTCCGTTACTAAAAAGAAATCGCATGGCTAAGAAGAGCATGATTGAGCGCGAGAAAAAGCGCCAAGGTCTAGTTGCAAAGTACGCTGAAAAGAGAGCGGCCCTAAAAGAGCAGATTGCTGGTGCAGCAACTCAGCAAGAACGAATGGATCTGCACCGCCAGCTTCAGCGCCTACCGCGCAGCAGCGCTCCAAACCGCGTTCGGAATCGTTGCTGGGTGACTGGCCGCTCTAGAGGCTACTTCCGAGACTTCGGTCTATCCCGCCACGTTCTCCGCGAGATGGCCCATGAAGGGCTACTTCCTGGCGTCACTAAATCTAGCTGGTAGACTTCCAGCCTTTTAGTCGCAATTGCATTCACAATTAATGTTTAGCAAAAAGCTGCCGCACTTAGTGCGGCAGCTTTTTGGCTGTGAACAAGCCCTATCCAGGGCAACAAGGATTAATATCTAAAAATTGCTGAAGCAGTAAGTCACTCACCGCATTGGCGATCGCAAATTCACTGTAGAAGCTTTTAGAAAAGTCAAAGCCCTTCATCTCGGTCAAAATTGCCATCACCAGCGAGCCAAGATCATTTTCGCCTTCAAGTCGCTGACGAAAATAAATGCTAGACGCTCGCTCCGCAATGACCGTATTAACAGGCTCCGGCAGGTATTCTTGATCGAGCCAGACTTGCAGCGATCGCTGAAGCCACTCAGACTCCTGTTGAGGATCTGAAGCTACAGGCAGCGTAATCGGCTGGATTGGATTAACCATAGAGCATTCTCCTTAGTCACTGAACTCAGACCGAGCCTTGGATAAAAACTCCCTCGATCTAGCCAACCCCATGCCATCTTATAACCCTTAACCCTTATCTTTCCTTTTGATGCTGCGCCTGGGCTTGACTCGGCTTTAGCTGCACCCGTCCGTTCTTAATCACGCGCACCATTTCACCGAGCTGTCGCTCCAAATCACCCAGCACACGATCTGCGTACTGGTCAGATTCTCGCTGAATCTGGTCGCGCTCCTTCAGCGCATTCTGGCGCATCCCATCAACCTCCTGCTGAGTTTGGCGGCGCACCCGCTCCACCTCAGAAATATTGCGGCGGCGAATTTCTTCAATTTCTTGCTGAATTTGATTTCTAAGCTGCTGGGCTTCCGCCTCCGCCTGCTGAATAATTGTTTGCTCATCCGCAATCTGAGCCGCGCGCTGCTCAGCAGACTTCACTAACTCCTGGGCATACTGTTTTGCCCTCGCAATAATCTCATCCCGCTGGTGCAGAATCTTCTCAGCGGCATGAATCGTCTCAGGAATACTGCGCTCTACGGCCAAAAGCTGAGTTAACAGCAGCTCTTCATCAATGAACGTCTTGCCAGAGAGCGGCACCTTAAAGCCATCTAGAACAATAATTTCTTCTAGGCGCTGAAGCTGCTGCTGAAGCTCTAGCCCTTGATTTGCTTTTGCGGAGTGACTTGAATATCCATTTTCGATATCCTGTCCATTTCCGTTGGTGTGGGTTTCAATGCTGAAGGAGGATTCTTGTCGTAACATCTCTCTAACTCAATGGCAACGTTTTCTGGGACAAGATGAGTCACTGAACCACCAAACCTAGCAATCTCTTTAACGAGGCTGCTGCTGAGAAAGCTAAATTCATGGGCGGTCGCTAAGAACACCGTTTCGATACCGTGAGACAGACTCTCATTGGTATGCGCCATCTGGAGTTCATATTCAAAATCTGATAGAACGCGCAAGCCACGAATCAGGACTTGAGCATGACGCCTTTGGGCATAGGTTACCGTCAATGTGTCAAAATCGTCAATTTCTAAATTGACAATATGCTGAGTACATTCACGAATTTGCTGCATTCGCTGCTGCACCGTAAATAAGGATTTCTTATTTGGATTGCAGGCTACAGCCACCACGACTCGTTCAAAGATCCGAGAGGCTCGTTCAATGATATCGAGATGCCCAAAGGTAATCGGATCAAAGCTACCAGGGTAGATGGCAATCATGATTCAGACAACTTATGGAGGCGATTATAGTCTATTCTTTCGATTACGACCTGACCCCGACCGGAATTCAACACAACTCGTTTTTTACTGGCTCAGAGAATTTACACCCCATCATGTCTTCGGAATAGATAAAGCGTCAAGGAAATGAGAGGTTTTGTGCATCCGCAACTTAGCAATTCAGCGCGATGACAGTCTTACATTTAGTCGCTTTGCTCTGGTTTTAAGAGTGGAAAGGCAATTACATCTCGAATACTCGGAGAATCGGTCAAGAGCATCACGAGCCGATCTATTCCAATGCCTAGCCCGCCAGTGGGCGGCATTCCAAACTCTAGCGCCGTGAGAAAGTCTTCATCAACCCCTTGCGCTTCTAAGTCTCCGGCACTTTTGCGGGCAGCTTGGGCTTCCATTCGCTGACGCTGGTCGATGGGATCGGTTAGCTCTGAGAAGCTATTGGCGGTTTCACGACCTACCATGAACAGCTCAAACCGCTCCACAAGCCCTGGCTTAGAGCGATGGGGTTTGGCGAGGGGAGAAATTTCAACAGGATAGTCCAGCACAAAGGTCGGCTGGATAAGACTTGCCTCGACCTTCTGCTCGAAGGCTGCATTCAACAGATGTCCGATGCTTTCGCAGTCCTCGGTGCCGATAATGCCCACATCACTAGCGGCAGCTTGAGCAGTCTCTAGGCTGCTATGTCCCGTCAAATCTAGTCCCGTCACTTCTTGGACGAGTTCATGCATGGTGACGCGCCGCCAGGGTGGAGTCAGGTCGATCGCTTCTCCTTGATAAGTGAGCTGGAGCGTCCCTAAAACGGTCTGCGCGGCTTGGGTAATCAGTGTTTCCGTGAGCGCCATCATGTCGTGGTAGTCGGCATAGGCTTGGTAGACCTCAATGGAGGTAAATTCTGGGTTATGTCTTGTGGAGATGCCTTCATTGCGGAAGATACGCCCCATTTCAAAGACTTTTTCAAAACCGCCGACAATTAGCCGCTTGAGATGGAGTTCGGTGGCGATCCGCAGAAACAGATCCATCTCTAGTGTGTTGTGGTAAGTGGTGAAGGGTCGGGCATCGGCTCCGCCTGCTTCAGACTGGAGAACAGGGGTTTCAATTTCAATGAAGCCTTGCTGATCCAAATAACGACGAATGGAGGCCGTAATGAGGGCGCGACGGCGAAAGGTTTCGCGGACGGTGGGGTTTACGATGAGGTCAACGTAGCGCTGACGGTAGCGCTTGGCGACATCGGTGAGTCCATGCCACTTATCAGGAAGGGGCAGCAAAGATTTTGTGAGAAAGGTGTACTCGCTGACGTAGACGGATAGCTCGCCTTTATCGGTGCGCTTGAGGGTGCCTCTGACGCCAATGAAGTCGCCAGCATCCGTCAACTGTTTGAGGTGATCAAAGGCTTGGGGATCGCTGCTCTCCATGGCGGACTGAATCCGCGCTTTTTCCAGGTAGAGCTGAATGGTGCCTGTCTCATCCTGAAGGGTAAAGAAGGCCAGCTTGCCAAACACTCGACGCGCTAGGATACGACCTGCGATCGCCACTTCAACTTCGACTTCTTCCCCGTTGGGCAGGTCTTTATATTCTTCTTGCAAAACCTGGGTGGCGTGGGTTGACTCCCAGCGATAGGCGTAGGGATTGATCCCCAACTGTTTGATCTGCTCAACCTTCTGCAAACGGTTGGCACGAATTTCTTCAAGGGTCGAGGCAGGCTGAGCGCGATCGGAATCAGAGGACATGAGTTTGTTTCAGGAAATGGAGGCTAACGAGGTTTTACCGTCAGTGCTATAGAACCCACAGGTTAGGAAGATTTACGGCACAATAACACTATGCAGCAACCTGGTAATCCTGAGGAGGAGGATAAGTAGATTAGTCCCGTCAAATGTTCCGTTCAACCTTACTGATTGGGCTTTTTAACCCGATTTTAGTTTTCATGAGTCAAACCACCGATGAAAGCGTGCGCTGGTCTGCCAACGACTTAGTGTTGTTGCCAGATAACGGATGCCGCTATGAAATTATTGACGGAGATTTATTCGTGACCAGGGCACCACACTGGGGACATCAGCGGGTCAGCGGCAATATCAATGCAGAACTTAGGGCTTGGTCTCTCAAAACAGGTCTCGGTGAAGCGGTTGCAACCCCTGGCATTATTTTCTCAGACGCAGACAACGTGATTCCCGATGTGGTCTGGATTTTCAAGGAGCGCTTAGCAATTTTACTGGATGAGTCAGGACATCTGACGGGAGCACCGGATCTCGTGGTTGAGGTATTATCTCCCGGCGTAGAAAACGAGCGCCGCGACAGAGAGGCTAAACGAAAGCTCTACGCATTCCGTGGGGTACAGGAATATTGGATTGTAGACTGGCAGCTTCGGCAGGTTGAAGTCTATCGGCGTGAACAGGCTGTTCTTAAGCTGGCCGCAACACTATTTGATGAAGATAATTTAACATCACCTTTGCTGCCAGGTTTTGACTGCGCGGTAAGTGACCTATTTGCCTAATTTTCTATGGTGTATAGAGATCTACAGTGCCTAGAGCCGTTCAATATTCATTCGGGTATTCACTCACGATTAAGGATGAATAAACAAAAATAGTCATGATTTTAAAAATAAAATCATGACTATTTAATTGTTTTAATTAAAGTTAGTCCGACGGGTATTATACAGCCGCTAATTCTGGGCGCTTGCTGTTGCGGATGCTGGTAATGGCTTCAGCGTAGTTGGGTGAATTAAACACCGCAGATCCGGCCACGATCGCATTAGCGCCTGCCTCTAATACTTGCCAGGTATTGTTACCCTTAAGTCCACCGTCAACCTCAATCCAGGGATCAAGGCCACGCTCATCGCACATTTGGCGAAGCTTACGAATTTTGGGCACTACTTCCGGAATAAAGCTCTGACCGCCGAAGCCGGGGTTGACGCTCATGATCAGCACGAGGTCGCATAGTTCTAAGACATACTCAATGCTGTCTAAGGATGTGCCAGGGTTCAGGACAACCCCCGCCAGTTTGCCTAGCTCTTTAATTTGGCCTAAGGTGCGATGCAGGTGAGTGGTGGCGCTCGTTTCGGCATGGACTGAAATAATATCTGCCCCAGCTTTGGCAAAATCGGCCACGTAGCGCTCTGGTTCTACAATCATCAGGTGAACATCTAGAGGCTTTTTCGTGACTGGACGCAGCGCTTCCACAATCAACGGGCCAATGGTGATGTTGGGGACAAATCGCCCATCCATGACGTCCACATGAATCCAGTCTGCCCCTGCCTCATCGACTGCCCGCACATCATCCCCAAGGCGGCTAAAGTTGGCTGACAGGATGGACGGCGAAATGACGGTTTTTTTGGTTGAGGTGGAGAGGGTCATGGCTTTCAGGCGCTTCCTAAAGAACGGCGATCGCAAAACGGCTAGCGGATAATCTCACGGATGCTAGAGTATCCCATTGCTGTATCCAGTTTAACAAAGGGGTTCCATTTCCCAAACGCATCTCGTCAACTTTCCTTAATCTTGCTCTAAAACACCCTATAATTAGCGGCGGTAGCCACTTAAGGGTTGAAACAAACGGGTATGCCACAGGCCGTTGGAGTGATACAAACCATTGGGTTTCCGCCAGTCTTGGCTGCTGCGGATGCCATGGTGAAATCAGGGGCAGTTACGCTGGTCTATTACGGTTTGGCGGAACGTGCAGAGTTCTTGGTGGCGATCCGGGGCAATGTGGCGGAAGTGAAGCAGTCGATGGCGGCTGGCATTAAGGCGGCAGACGAAACCCCCGGTGGCTCGGTTTCGAGTCACTATCTGATTCCAAATCCACCGGAAAATCTAGAGAGCGTGATGCCCATTCACTTTACCGAAGCGGTGGAAGACTTTCGGTTTCTGCTTTAGATATTGATCAAAAGATCAGCTAGGGCAAAGATCCGCCAGCATGCTGTCAGGCAAAGCTTTCAATTTATCTATTTATATCCCTCTTGGAGTAAAACGTAATGACCTCATCGATGCCGTCTCAACAAGCTGTTGGTTCCCTAGAAACAAAAGGGTTTCCGGCAGTCTTGGCTGCTGCGGATGCCATGCTGAAGGCGGGACGAGTGACGCTTGTGGGCTACATTCGAGCCGGAAGCGCTCGATTTACGGTGAATATTCGCGGGGATGTGTCTGAGGTGAAGCGGGCGATGGAGGCGGGTGTGGATGTAGTGAATAAGGTCTATGGCGGCGCTTTAGAAACCTGGGTCATTATTCCCCGTCCGCACCAAAACGTGGAGCGGGTGCTGCCCATTGGCTATACGAATGAGGTGGAAGAGTTTCGCTTAGAAGCTGAGGGCATGTAGTCGTTTGGAGCGTTTGAGCGAGAGCGGGTTAAGCGGGTGCGTCACTGAAAAATCTGCACGAGGGGCGCACTGAACCCTGGCAGCAGCGGTGAGGTGATGGAGTCTTCGTTTAGCAGGGTAGCGGCTAGCTTAAGCTGAGCGTTTGTGCGGCGGTAGATTTCTAGGGTTTTGAGCTGCCAGTTGGCAATCCAGTATTCCTGAACGCCGTGTAGGGAATAGAGCTTGAGCTTGAGTTCTTTATCTCGCTGCTCGTTGAGTTCGCCTGGGGACAGCACTTCAATTATCAGTTCTGGCGCTGTCGTGAGATAGCCTGCTTCGTCTGTGCCGTTGGCGAGGCGATCGCGGCTAATCCAGACAACATCGGGAATGACGGCATCCGTGGGGGTAAAAATGACGCCAGGGGTCTGAAAAGGCTTCCCTAGGTTTGTTTCTCTAGACCAGCATTCCAGCTCAAAGTGAATGTTGCCGCTAGCGCCTTGATGGCGAATGTGGGGGGCGCGGGTCACAAGTAGTTCTCCATCAATAATTTCGCGGCGTTTCCATCCGCCGTCGTCAGGCATGACTTCAAGATCTCTGGTCGTCCAGCGAAGGCTGTTAGCGATCATAGGGAGTACCGTTGTGCTTGCTTTTAGTGTACTGGAAGTGCAGTGGAGATTGCCTTTGATGGAATCAGGGTATTTGTTGGGGTGGAGCCTAACCCACAATGACAAGTCTGCTGTTAAAGCCTGAACCGATGCCGTTGATGGCTTACAAGAAAAGATGCAGGAGTTTATCGACAATGGGACACGGTTAGGACTGTTGATTGACCATAAAAATCTTACGGTACAGGTCTATCCTTCGGGGCGATCGCCTAAAACTCTGGAACACCGCGAATTCCTGAGATGCGACCCAGAATTTCTTGGATTCACACTCCAGATGGCTAAAGTTTGGTAAAGATAAATTACTGTAGAACTACTTGAGAACTGAAAGATTCTATTTTTCTAAAAAAACTGATTAAGCTGGATAGGATTCAGTGGTTTTGGGGATGGGGCTTTGTTTCCGCGCTTCTTCAGTAAAGGAGACAATCATACTCACAACCTTGCTAGGGGAAACGTCAAACCATTCTGCACCTGGCGCACCAGCTTTTTTCTTGCCTTCAGAATGTAATGCCTTATGAATTCTTTTCTCGACGGCTTTATGACCGCCGGAAGTCCAGGAAAGTAAAACAGGGACAGGAGAATTTGGAAGTGCAACTTTTGCAAGCTTTATTTGTTGGGCAATCCTTTGTAAAGGACAGTTTTTTGTACGTCCAATCTTGATAGCCATCGGACGGTCAAAGCTTATACCTGTCTGGAAACATAGAAAATATGTTGGCTCGCCAGCAATTTGCACTTGAGGAGAATATGTATAGGCATAAATCCATCCTGGGCCATCACTCTCCTCTTCTATTTCTTCCTGATCAACAGGTATGGGAGGCCGATGCTTAGGATTCTCTATTAGCCTGATCAAACTGGTTCGATCAATAAAGGTGGTGTGCCGCTGAATCTGAGTGCCATCCATCCAAGAAAGATATTCTGTATTCCGAAAATCTCGAATTTCAGATAGTCGAATAATCATTTTTTCTGGCAGTTTGATAAGGTCGTTCTTAGAAAGATCTGTAAGCTTAACCCTTGGAGTACGGCTGTCATGTTGAAAAATAACAGACGCATCAAACCTATTCGACATCCTTTTTTCTCCTGATTTCGGATAATCTACGAAAGATTAAACTTAAGTATTCCCATTTATAAGTTTTTGCATCCAATGATGATCTCTTGCATCATTTATGGGCTGGGCTTACTATCATCCCATTCTGAGTCAGGCTCAGCCGCTAGGGGTAGGTCTGGGGCAGGCTTTGGATAGACTGTGGGCAATAGCTCAAGCTGTCGCTTCTGGGCTAGGCTGATCGGCTGTCGTCGTTTTGCAGTGCCTTCTTCGGAAGTATCTTCTGCAATCACTTCGTAGAGCAGCGCCAGCTTGTGGGGGTCTTTGCCCTTGCGCAATACGCGCCCTAGCCGCTGAATATACTCCCGCGTTGAGCCAGTGCCGGAGAGGACGATCGCAATGCTGGCCTCTGGCACATCTACGCCTTCATTTAAGACACGCGACGCGACGAGGGTAGGGTACTCGCCAGACCGAAATTTTTGCAGAATTTCGTGGCGCTCTTTGACGGCGGTTTGGTGGGTAATGGCGGGAATTAAAAAACGCTGGGAGATTTGATACACCGTGGCGTTGTCGTCCGTAAAAATGAGGGTTCGCTCTGGATGATGCTGGGTGAGCAGATCGCTAAGGACGCGGAGCTTGCCGTCCGTACCAAAGGCGATCGCCTTGGCTTCGCGGTGGGCTAGCATCGCACGTCGCCCTGCCTTAGACCGTGCACTTTCGCGTACAAACTGCTGCCAGCCTTGGAGGGTGCCTAAGAATATATTTTGGTCGCGCAGAAAGCCATTGCGGATCTGAATCAGCTCGTCGTAGCGATCGCGCTCTTGCTCGGAAAGCTTGACGCGAATTTGGGTGGTGCGATGCTGGGCGAGAGCAATACCAGACAGTTCTTCGGGTGACTTGCGGTAGACTTCTGTCCCAATGAGGTAGGCTAAATCCTCATGTTTGCCATCCGTGCGCTCTGGGGTAGCGGTCAATCCGAGACGATAGGGGGCGATCGCATATTCTGCAATGACGCGGTTAAAGTCGCTGGGTAAATGATGGCACTCATCAAAAATCAAGAGGCCGTAGAGATTGCCGAGGGTTTCGGCATGGATTGCGGCGCTGTCGTAAGTGGAGACTAAAATGGCGCTGCGATCCTTCGATCCGCCTCCCAGTAGCCCAATATCTGCATCGGGAAAGGCCGCGAGTAAATGGGCATACCACTGATGCATCAAGTCCAGCGTCGGCACCAGGATCAGCGTGCTGCGCTGTACCACCTGCATAACCATCTGGGCAAGGTAGGTTTTGCCCGCCGCCGTGGGTAGCACCACCACCCCGTTCTTTCCAGCTTTTTGCCAAGCCGCTAACGCCTCCTGCTGGTGCAGATAGGGCACCATCTCTAGTCCAGCAGTAAGGGTGAGTTCTTGGTAGGCCCGCGCTGAATCAACGATTTCTGTTTGAGCGCGATGCAGGCTGCTGATTAGCGCCCGATACTGAATCGCAGGAATGCGAAACTTTTCAATGCGATCGTCCCAAACCGCATGGTCGAGCCAGTCTTTGCCCCTCGGCGGCGGATGCAGAATTAACGTACCGCGATCGTAGGAGAGCTTGGATAGACGAGCCATAGCGTATGAAGCATCTGAGTTTTAATCGCTCTGAATCAACGCTGGCTTGTCAACATTGCGCAAGATCAACCGCTCTAAATCAACCGCTCTAAATCAACCGCTCTAAATTCGCCCTTGAATGCTTTCAGCATTTCACTTGGATTGAGGCGGATTTGTTTTAGCAGGAGTTTCAACCCGCCCGATAATCAGCGGAATACTTAAGGTGCCTAATCCCATTACGATCGCCGTCACGAGCCAAATCAAGGTTGAGCTAGGTCGATAATCTTGGCGCTCAATCTGGGAAAAAACCCGCTGGTAACGCCATGCCGCAATGGCAATCGACAGCACTCCTAACACCACTAGCCCAATGCCTAGGCGTTCTGAGTCCAGGAGAACATGTTCTTGAAAGGGTCTAGAGGCTAATGCAGACTGAATCTCGCGGGTGAAAAGGCCAAATCGAGCGATCGCAAAGCCAAACCCAATCAGGGCGATCGCCGTGCGTAGCCAAGCCAAAAAAGTACGTTCATTTGCCTGATGGTCACGCTGACGATTCGGGTTAGAACCGTTAGATCCTCGACTCATAACCGTCCTTGCCGAAACGTCGCCACCGCTTAGAAGGGCTGGATTGCATCAGAACAGCCCTAATAGGGGAAGACTGGCCAAAACCTTGCACGCTTCTGAGGGCTATGGTCTAAGGCTACTATATAGCCCTCACCCAAAGTCAAGCGGCTCCAGCAGTTTGGAAGAATGGGGTGGCACTGCGATCGCCCCCCTTCACAGTGTTCTCCTGCATGATCCTAACGACATCCTCTCAACGACAAAAAAAAGCGCAGACCTCTAGAGATCTGCGCTCACTTAATAAGAAAATTCAGCCGGAACCACTACCGCACCAGCACCTCTCCATTGATCATGCGCTGGGCGGCATCCAGCAACACTTCTTCTAGATATGGCTTGGTGAAATAACCCTTTGCCCCCAGATCTGCCGCCATCTTCTTGTGCTTCGAGGCCCCTCTAGAGGTCAACATGGCGATCGGTAAATCCTGGAGGTCAGGGTCTTGCTGAAGGCGGGAGAGCAGCTCCAGTCCATCCATTCGAGGCATTTCCACATCGCAGAAAATGAGGTCGCAGGGTAGCCCAGAACGCAGCTTTTCCCAAGCTTCCATGCCGTCTCTAGCCTGCTCAACTCGATAGCCCGCCTTACTAAACGTGATCGAAAGCAGCTCACGCACCGTAATGGAGTCGTCCACAATCAGCACCATCGGCTCACTCTGAACCTCGCTCACGGGCGTTTCTGCGAGACTCTTCCAGAACTGATGGTTGACTTCCAGTCGGTCTAGGGACAGCTCCACCAGCTCAATTACGTCGGCAATGGGCATCACTCTTCCATCCCCCTGCACCGTCACGCCTGAAATGCCGAGGGGCTTGGGGACAGGCCCGGCAAGCTGCTTAATCACGATTTCTTGCTCACCCAGCACTTCGTCTACCTGAAGACCAATGAGATCGTCACCACTCCGTAAAATAATGACGGAAACCTTTTCCCCAGTTGCGCTGAGATAGTTGCCGCCGCGCTTGATGGTGCGGTTATAGGCGAGAAGCTCGACTAAGGGCTTACAGGGAAGTTTGCGATCGCGCCATAGAATAAAAGGCTGGTCGCCGTCATTCTGAATGAGCTGCTCTGGGGCAAGGTCAATCACATCTTCAACCCCATCCATCGGAAAAGCAATGCTGTAGTTCTGGTGAACGCAGCAGAGCGCTTTGGTAATGCTCAGGGTCAACGGTAGCCGAATGGTAAAGGTGGTGCCTTGGTTTGGTGTGGAGTCGGTGTTAATGACGCCGCGCAGTTCGCTGATGGAGCTACGCACCACATCCATGCCCACGCCGCGTCCCGCAAGCTGATCGGCCTGGTCATTGGTCGAGAAGCCAGACTGAAACAGGAGTCCATAGGCTTCTTGTTTTGAGAGCGCTTCAGCTTCTTGAGCCGAAATGATTCCCTTTTCGATCGCCTTGGCCTTTACCCGATCCAGATTAATGCCCGCCCCATCGTCGGAGACGGAAATAATGGTCTGGTTCCCTTGGTAAAAGACCCGAATTTTAATCACGCCCTCAGGGGGTTTCCCTAGGGCCTGACGCACTTCTGGCGTTTCGATGCCGTGGTAAATGGCGTTATTGACCAAGTGAGTCAGGGGATCATAGATCCGCTCTAAAATGCCCTTGTCAATGAGTGTCTCACGGCCATCTAGCTCCAAGCGCGCCTGCTTGCCGCACTGGAGCGACACATCTCGGACGGCACGGGGCAGTCGCTCTGCGGTTTGGGAGAACGGAATCATCCGCGACTTTGTGAGGCCTTCCTGAACCTTGGTGGTGACTTGGCGGAACATCCGCGTCACCTGCTCGGTGGAGTCCACCACAAACTCAATATCGGCAGCGGCTTCCCGCACCCGCACAATACGCTCAATGGTTTCTTGGGCCAGACTGTGGAAGCCCGTAAAGCTGTCCATCTCTAGATCGTCTAGGACAAACCCAGAGGCATGTCCCGGACTCTCGACGCTGGGGGAATTTGCACGCTTGCTGGCACCCAATAGCGATCGCTCTAGCAAAGAACGTTCGTATAAATCCTGCATTTGCTGTCCCAGGTCGCCCAACTGCTGCACCTGAAAGAGTAGATTATCCAGAAACTGGCGCAGGCGTTCTTGGTTATCTTCTAGGGTATTGCGGTTGATGACCAGCTCCCCAATCAGGTTACTCAAGCTATCAAGCTGCTTAACCGCCACCTTCATGGTCTGGGCTACCCCAGCGCGACGATTGCTGCGGGCCGCTTCTGCTGGAGCCGGAGCGCTTTGGAGTGCAGCACTGCCGCGCTGAGCCTCCTCTAGCATCTGCTCCAGATCGCTAAATGCTTCTGAATCCGCTTCAGCCAGGGCTTCTGGGAGGGTTTCAGCCTTCAAGGGGGCTAGGTCTTGGGTCGTCTCTAGCGTGTCTTCTGCTAGCAGAGCGGCAAGCTGATGGAAGTCCACGAGAATAGGCTCAACCTCAGCGGCGGCTTCCCCGGACGCTAATACTGGCTCAGAAATAGGTTCCTGGAGCAGTTCATCCAAAAAGGAATCCACCGTCTCCGCGCCGCCATTCTGGGCCGGCTCATTGCTAAATAGGCTCAGCCAGTCCATAGACTCTAGGGCCTGACTGCCCTGGGGTTTTGGCACTAAAGTTAAAAGAGTGTCAGAAGGCTTGACCCCATCAAAATCCCTCGCCAACACCAGGTCACGGGCCGTCTTGAGGTTTGGTAACGTCACTGCCGCCAGGGTGCCGAGGGCATTTTTAGGATCGGCGATCGCATCACTCACTGTGGCAATCAGCCCCTGCCAAGACGAGAGATTGGGTATTGCACCCAACTCACCCAGAGTGGCACAAGCCTCCTGCAGCGATTCGCGGACTGCGCCATCCTCCTCCGACTGAAACAGCCCCAGCATGATCCGCAACTGCTCCATCACATCGACCTTAAAGAGCGTGTCGATTTCTTCTTCCTGATGGACAGCAGGCACCTCCATGGGCGAGGCGACGTCTTCGGATTTCACCTCAACCCCAGTCAACAGAGCCAAGTGCGCCTGAAGCTCAGTGAATGCAGGCTCCACCTTCTCTAAAGTCTGGTGAGACAGCTCATCAGATAAAGACAGCGTCGTTTCGAGCTCATCCGTCAACAGATTTAGAGCATCAAACCCCTGAAGGAAAAGCGACTCAAGGCGCGGGTCAACGTTCACCGGATGCTCTTTTAAAACCTTAAAGTAATCTTCAAGGCGGTGGGCCACATGCTGCATGCTGTGAATACCCAGCATTGCTGCGCCCCCCTTAATGGAGTGAGCCGCCCGGAACACCTCATTCATCAGTTCCGTATCGTCCACCACTGCCTGGAGATTCAATAGCCCACTTTCGAGGGTGACCAAGTGCTCTTTGGCTTCTTCAATAAAGTAACCGAGTATTCTCTGCTGTTCAGGCTGCATGGATCTCTGCCCCTCTGATGTCCGACTTGTCGCTGATGTCTGGCCTGATGGTTGATCTGATGTCTAACGCATAAACAATGCTTACAACGGCTTGATTCATAGAGGTTAGTTAAACTCAGTTCCTTCGACCTTAAAGCGCTCCACAGAAGACTGTAGGTCACGCGCCACACCCACTAGATTTCGTAGGGAATCTGACACCCGCTGTGCTTCTTGAGAGGTTTCCTGCGCCGTCAGCTCGACGGACTGCATCACCTGGGCCACATAGCGAGAGGTTTCAGTTTGCTCGGAAGTCGCTTTAGTAATAGAGCCCACCAGCTTTTTGATTTGGTCAGACACCTGAATAATGTCGTCTAGGGAGTGCTTTGCTTGCTCCGCCCGCTGCGTCCCCTCAATCACCTGCTGGGTGCCCTCTTCCATGGCGGTCATCACAGAGCTGGTTTCCCCCTGAATTTGCAGCACGATCTGCTCAATTTCTTTGGATGCCTTCGCGGCTCTATCTGCGAGCTGACGCACCTCATCGGCCACCACCGCAAATCCCCGACCTGACTCTCCTGCTCTCGCAGCCTCAATACTGGCGTTCAGTGCGAGTAGGTTGGTACGTGATGCAATCTGCGAAATTAAGCCCACAATTTTAGAAATTTCTTGAGAAGACTCGGCCAGACGCTTCACCTTTCGCGTTGTCTCAGCTACCGTTTCGCGGATTTGCAAAATCCCGGCAACGGTGCTTTCCACCGACTCACCCCCCCGCAGAGCAGCCTCAGAAGCCTGCTGTGCCACGCGGTCGGCGGCTCTGGCGCTATCGGCCACCTCCTGAATAGAAGCCGTCATCATCTGCACGGAGTTAAGCGTTGCCGCCAGTTCTTCTGCCTGACGCAGCGCGTCTGAAGAGAGGCCCCGCGCAAACTCTTGGTTGTCTGCGGCCCCCCGGTTCACTTCACGGGCAGCAACTTTCACCTGTTTCACAATTTTTTGCAGGTTATAAATCGTGAGGTTGAAGGAGTCCGCAACAGCCCCAAGGATATCGGCTGTCACCTCAGCCTGAACGGTTAAGTCTCCTCTGGCTGCGCCTTCCACATCATCCAGCAGCCGAATCACCTGACGCTGGAGGTCTTCTTTGGCTTTTTCTTGCTCAATGGCTTTTCGCTGCGCATCGCTGGTGGTGGATTCAATGAAATGGGTCATTTGGTTGAAGCTTTTGGCAAGCTGGCCAAATTCATCCTCAGAGAATTCAATGGCCTTGACGCTCCAGTCACCCTTTCCTACGGCGGCTAGCTTGGTTTGCAGGTCGCTGGTAGAGGCTTTGAGTTGACGGGTGATGACTTGACTTAAGGCCAGGGTTGTTACGCCACCAGCTAGACCGGCGGCTAGCCCTAGACCGAATTTTGCGCCCCCTGCTGCGCTCCCCGTTGCTTGACTCACTAACAAAACGGCAAGCCCGGAGACGGCTCCAGTTGAGACTGCCATAATGAGCTGTTTTTTCTGGAGTGGCGCATCTTCAAAAGGGGCTAAAAGCGGCAGTCGCTGAGAGGAAATGTTGAGCGCTGCTCGATCCGCTCGATCAAACTGTCGACCCGCGCCTGCAAGAGCTGCTGAGTCTTTGCCCTTTGAGCTAAGGGACTGCTCTAGGCTGCTGCTGGGGGGTGAGGCTAAACCCCCTGATGGCTCAGACTGAGGAAACCCCATAGAATTTTCGATCGGGTTGTTAGCGTCATCTGTTACCCAACCGCCATCGCCAAATCCTGTGTCTAAATCAAGGTCTTCAGAATTCTGAAAGTGGTCAGAAATCTCTAGATTGTTGAGCAGGTCGAGTTCTTCAGAATTTTTGTCTTGGGGCAACAGCGTCCCAAATCCATTGTCTTGGGAAATTGATTGGGGCGCTGAATCTGCTCCTGAATCTAAAAAGAAAGGATCGGGGCGGATCTCGTCTCTTGAATTCTCTTGGGCTTCTGCAAACGGTGCACCGAAGTCGGCTTCGGACTCATCCACCGTGGGATGATGGCCTGGGTTGGTTAGCTCCCCAGAGAACTGTTCGTCTGGCATCTCACCCTCTAACTTTTGTGAACTTTTCTTTCCCATCAGCAAAGTAATTTCATCATCATCATCAAATAAGTCTGATGCGGCGTTCAGGATTTCCTCATCCACATCAGCGCTTTCTCCCCCTGAGTACCGTAAGGCCGTGGAGTTTAACCCTGAATGGGCTTCTCTTGAATAGGTTTCTCCTGAATGGGCTTCTTTTGAATGGGTTTCTCCTGAATGGGCTTCTTTTGAATATTCAATGGCTCTAGCTGTGGAGGAAGGTTGAGGCCAGCCTCGGTCTAGGCTAGGCTCTGGGCGGCGATCGCTTACTGGAGGGCGACTAGACGATGGCTCCCGCCCAATCTGAATCTGTGTGTTGTCGTCATCTCCCTCAAACCCTAAGTCGCTATCCGCCCAACCCCCATGCTGCGCTGGCTGATAACCTGAGCGATCGCCTAGAAGCTGGGCAATATCAGACAAACTAGTCTGTGCACAGTCGATCAGTTCAGTATCATCAGTGGACACAATCACCTGTTGATAGTGTTTTTGAGCCAGGTCATACTGCTTCAGACCACCATAAATGTGACCACACAACAACTGGAGATTTGGGTCTTCAGGATGTTCTGAGAGCAGTGCATCAGTCCAAGTCGCAGCATTTTCGTAGTGTCCCTGCATATAAGCACTCACTGCTTGTTGGTAGCGCTGTGCATATTGAGTACTAGATGCCATTGAAGTGCTCCTGACGGTGATTGAGGGGAAGGTTGGGGCTGGCTAACCCAAGGGTGGGTGAGGCGAATGGGGGAAGCGAGGCAGAGGAGGACGGGTTAGAGAAGAACGGGCAAAGCGAGAGCGGGTAAACGAGAATAGGGCCTAGAGGTTTAGTAGCATTGCCGTCCATTAAAAGACGCATTAAGATGACGAATTATTAGATGACAAACTTGATGACGAACTTGATGACGAATTAATTGCTCAATGCTTGGTATCTTTGGGTTGGCAGATTAATCGACGGATTAATGCGCCTAAAAACGGCTGAATTTGTTGTCAATGTAGCAGATTGATTGGATTGCATTGATTGAATTGATGGATTGGCTTGATTGGATTAAATCCTCGGCAAAGCGGGGTTCAATCAACCGCTCATTCGTTAAGTCGCCCATCGTGCGGACCTCAAGATTGCCAGAGGATCTAGAAGCCGGAGGGGCTGCTCTGAAATCCCCTGCCACTCCCCCCTGAGGAATGGGGAAACGCTATCGGCAATGCTGCTGGAAGGGGGAACCAAATGATCCGGGTTAAACCAGTTCATCCCCTTTACCTTTTCGACGGCAAGACCCACCATAATGTCCTGGGCTTCAATCACGATAATGGACAGCTCTGTGCGCTCAGCGTTGAGCAGTTTGGTGCTGCCCAAAAACTGCCCCACATCCGACACCCAAATGACCTGTCCCCGAAAGTTGAAGACCCCCATGAGTAGGGGAGACACATTGGGTATAGGGGTAATCTGACCGGGTGCCAGGGATAAAACCTCACGAATGCCCATGGCTGGCAGCGCAAATTCATCACCTGACTCCACAAAAAACTGAAGGTACAAGTCTCCTTCTGGGTTTTGTAGCGCCTGGAAACTCCCTAGGTTGTCCTGGGAATTATTGGTATCCACATTTGAATTTGAAGTATCAGAATTTGAAATCTCAAAATTTGAAGTCTCAAAATTTGAAGTCTCAAAATCGGAAGCATCAAGATCCGATAAACCTGTCCCCATAACGCCTAACCTTGCAGTAACTTTTGGATTATAGACAGTAACTCTTTGGGCTGAAAAGGCTTTGATACATAGGCATCTGCGCCTTGCTTCATGCCCCAGTAGCGGTCAAATTCTTCAGCCTTCGATGAGCACAGAACCACCGGAACCTTTTGCATGGCCGGGTCAGTCTTGATTTTTCGACAAACCTCATATCCATTCATCCGGGGCATGATGATGTCTAGGACAACAATGTCTGGAAGAGTATGCTGGAGCTGATCCCAAGCTTCAACGCCGTCTGTTGCGACAAGAATCGTCAGCCCATACTGCTCTAAAATTTTGCTTATCAGTTGACGCTGAGTCATACTGTCATCAACAATCAGCACCGTAGTCATGTTTCAAACACCCAATTCCTGGACGCGCTGCGACCCAGCTTAAGATCCGTGCAGCGACAGCCTTCAGACGGCTGCTTTTTTAGAGTACCCCCGCATTTGCTTTAACTTACTTTAAGACGCTTGTCTGGATACAGCAAAATCTCTATCTCTATGGATAACAGTTTTAGAGATCTTGCAGGGATATCCCTGAGACATTTCCAGAAGCATTTCCAGAAGTATGCCTATAGTTATTTCACAGCCGTGCTTGACTCACAGCCATGCTTGACGAGTGTGATAATGGGGACAATGGCAAGTGCAATTTGAAGGCCAGCAGCTTACAATGATTCAGTTGTAACCTGCTGACGCAATTTGCTAGAACGATATACGCTGCCCGAAATGGGGGGACTTTGGACGGAGTCCTATAAGTACAAGACATGGCTACAGGTCGAGGTTGCGGTCTGTGAGGCTCAGGCTGAATTAGGTAAGGTGCCCCCTGAGGCGATCGCCACCATCAAGGAAAAGGCCAGCTTTGACCCCCAGCGCATTTTAGAAATTGAGGCCACGGTCAAGCATGATGTCATTGCATTTTTGACCAACGTCAACGAGTACGTGGGGGATGCGGGGCGCTATATTCATGTGGGGATGACCAGCTCGGATGTGCTGGATACTGCCCTAGCGCTTCAGTTGCGAGATAGCCTAGACATTATTTTGAAGCATGTGGGTGCGCTCATTGCCGCCATTCGCACCCAAGCAACCCAACATCGATACACGGTCATGGTGGGCCGCAGCCACGGCATCCATGCCGAACCTATTACCTTTGGCTTTAAGCTGGCGGGCTGGCTGGCGGAAATGCTGCGCCATGAAGCGCGACTGCTCCAGGTCAAAGAAGATATTTCAGTAGGCAAGTTTTCGGGGGCGGTGGGCACCTATGCCAATATTGACCCCCAGGTTGAGGCGATCGCCTGCCAAAAGCTAGGGCTAAACCCCGATACAGCCTCCACCCAAGTTATCTCCCGCGATCGCCATGCCCACTACCTTCAGGTGCTCGCCCTGGTGGCTGCCAGCATTGAGCGGTTTGCGGTGGAAATCCGCAACCTACAGCGCACAGATGTTTTAGAAGTTGAAGAGTTTTTCTCCAAGGGGCAAAAGGGATCTTCTGCCATGCCCCACAAGCGCAACCCGATTCGCTCAGAGCGGCTCACGGGTTTAGCACGGCTGATTCGGGGCTATGCCATGACCGCCCTTGAAAACGTCGCGCTCTGGCATGAGCGAGATATTTCCCACAGCTCCGCAGAGCGGGTCATGCTGCCCGACGCGCTGATTTTGATGCACTTTATGCTGGTAGAAACGACGGATTTGGTGGAAAATCTGCTGGTCTATCCTGACAACATGCAGCGCAATATGAACCTCTACGGCGGGGTCATTTTTAGCCAGCGGGTGCTGCTCAATTTGGTGGACAAAGGAATCAGCCGAGAAGAGGCCTACGCGATCGTGCAGGGGAACGCCCATCAAGCCTGGAATCAAGAGGGCGGAGATTTCCGTCAGCTCATTGCCCAAGACCCCCAGGTGCAGGCTCATCTCACGGCGGAGGATATTGCGGAATGCTTTAACCCTCAGCACCATTTACAAAATCTGGAGGTGATCTATCAGCGTTTAGGGATTGCTTCCTAGGGCTTGCTTGGAGAACAGCTTAAAAAACCGCTTGCCGCAGTCTCTGCATCGATAGGGACTAATGCCGATGCTGGCCAGCAGGTATTCAATGCCGTTCCGCCGCCGCGATCGCCGGACATTAATGCTTTTACAGCGGCTGCACTGTTTATTCATGGCGAAAGCCCCCCGATTGTGTGGTCATCTCTATTTTTGTACGTTACTAGAACGTCCTGATTTCGGCTGTGTTTGTGTTAACAATCTCCCCAAAGGAACTCAAAAAATGAAACCAGAAGGCATGAAGAGTATGCTCCTCATGCCTTCTGGTCTTTAGATGCTCCTATTGGAACTCCTATTGAAAGATGTGCGGCTTTTCGTTAGCGCCTGTTGCTTTATTCAGGCAGCACCTTGCCTGTAACGGTCGTTTTGCCATCGGCCTGCACCTGCCAAACGTCGTAGACACCGACCACGTCCCCGTTCTCATCAATATCTACGTTGCCGCTGGCCCCTTGGTAGTTGATGGTTTTACCCTCCTTCAGCAGCTCTAGACCTTTGCAGACATCCGTCACTTCTTCCCCAGGGCCGCCTGCAACCTCACGGATTTTACTGGCGATCGCTTCTCCAGTGTTGGCTTTAGCGGCCTGAGCCGAGAGCACCAAAAGGGCTGCCGCATCCCAGGCTTGGGGAACATAGGCGGGTGGTACACCTCCTTTTTTGGATTCCCAAAGCGTTGAAAGTGCGGCTAACGCCTTGCCATCCGCACCGGGCACGGTACCGATCGCCCCTTCAATAATGAACTTGCCCTCCCTGGTTTTGCCAACTTGGGCTGCAAAGTCATCAGACTTCACCCCGTCCGTCAGCAACAGCTGAACCCCTTCGGTGAGTCCGGCCTGGTAGGCGGCTTTCAAAAGCTGACTGCCCGTTTCGGCATAGAGCACTCCGGCCACCCCGTCGGGCTTTCCAGCAAAAGCCGCTGCTGCTTCACTATCGAGAGTTGCGGCCTTGGGGTCATAACGAGTCGGGTTCTTTTCGTTCACAATCGTGCCGCCTAGCTTCTTAAAGGCTTCCACGAACTCTTTTTCAAACCCTACGCCGTAGTCGTTATTGATAACTACTGTCGAGACGCGCTTGAGCCCCTTGTCCACCGCCAGCTTGGCCAGTGCTCTAGCCTGGTAGGTATCAGGGGGAGCAGTGCGCGACCAGTAACCCTTGAAGTCTCCTTTTTTGGCACGCTCCGTAAAGACTGGGCTGGTGCTGCCCGGAGAAACCAAGATCACCTTATTGCGCACCCCCACATCCACCGCAGATTGCGACACGCTGCTGGCAAAAGATCCGACCACTCCAGCAACCTTGTCTACTTCAGTCAGCTTTGTCATCGCTGCATTGCCCGCCGTGGGGTCGGTTTGGTCGTCCTCTGCAATTAACGTGACGGGTGCCCCATTGACGCCGCCGCACTGGTTAACGGTTTCAACCAAGAGGGGTACGGCATCGATCATCGGCTGTCCTACGGGTGCCAGATCTCCCGTGGAAGGCAGCAAGGAGCCAATTTTCAGGCCACCACTGGATGACCCACCCGTATTGCAAGCCCCCAGCAACAAAGCCATGGATAGGAACGCTGTCAGGCGGCGACCATCCATAGTTTGCAAAGACTTCTGGACTAGATTTCCGGTTCGTTGACCGGATTGCCACTGTTTAACCTGCTGTCTCATCCCTTTAAGCTTCTCCATGAAAACGCCTCACGCAAAAAATATTAAATATATTGTCAAGAACAGGATCGACAGGATCTAAAAAAAATCATGCTGAGTCTATTGCTGATCTATAAAGCTAGAAAGATCGTGAAAGCTATAAAGAACGAGCCGATCACATTTATCCCTTGTCCACCGAACAATACTTCAAAACACTAGGCCCGTCATCATGCAGTTCATGGGAAAGCATTCTATTACCTTTAGGGCGATCGCGTCTCATCTGAGCTAACTTCTCTACTCATTCTGGCCGCAGCCTCGCCAATGTAAAGCTCCAACAACGATTGTCTTATTGAGGACAAGGATTCAGAACGCGCTATACTGGGCAGTCAGTTATCCCAAATCTCTCAAGCGCCATCTTTGATGGGGGATTGGGAGAAACGGGTTGGGAAAAATCTAGCCAGCTCGTTTTCCTAGATTTCAGTCTTGAATCTTAAATTCAGTCTTGAATTATCTTTCAGTCTTGAGTCTTGAATTCAGTCTTATGAATTCAGCCTTAAATTATCTAAGTTATCCCTGAAGTCCGCCCTTCTCCATTCATTCTTCAAGATTTATGCATACGGCTCGGCGTGCAGCGCTCGAAAAGCGACGGCAGCAAAATCAAAAGCGATCGCTGACCTTTACCCTAGGGGGCGCTGCCCTGCTGGTTGCTGGGGGCACTCTGGCCTTTCTGCTCTTGAGGGGTAGGCAGCCTGGTGTCGAAAGCATTTTTGGAGTCAATGTGACGCCTCAGAATGTGCTACTGAGCTTCACAACATCCACAGACAGCGATCCTTGGCGTCAGCTAGAGGAACTGGGGACTTCAGAGCTGCAAAAAAGCTGGAAAGATCGGCTGAGCGCTTTTGAGGCCGACTTTCTAACGCCCTTTAAGCTGACCTACGAGAAAGATATTCGCCCCTGGCTAGGCTCTCAAGCGACCTTAACTCTGCTTTCCCCAGCCCCGGAAGATGTGGCGCAGGTGGGGGCTAACGCTACGGTGTGGCTGCTGCCCATCCGCGACCCGCAAAGGGCAAAAGCTGTCCTGAATCAGATTACGCCGCCGCCCGTAGCGCGCACCTATAAGGATGTTGTGATTCAAGTGTTTAAGGGCGAAGGGGGCAAGACCCTCTCAACCGCAGTGATTGAAGATAAGCTGCTGGTGGTCAGCAATGGCGATATAACGCTCAATCAAGTCATTGATACCTACCGGGGTGGCCCATCTCTCGCTCAGACCCCACGGTTTCAAGAGGCGCTGGGCACCATTCAAGATAATTCTGCCTTTGGACATCTCTACATCAACCTGCCGATCGCCACTGCGGGCATTTTGCAAAATGCGGGACGGAATTTTTCGGCATCAAATCTAGAGCGGCTTCAGGCTATTCAGGGGTTGGGCGCGACGATTTCCATCACGGGAGATGGACTGAAGCTAAACAGTATTTCTTGGCTCAAGCCGGACGCAAAGGCCAAGCTTAAGACATTGAATGCCCCTCAGTCCTTAGCGCGGCTGTTGCCGGAAGATACGGTCTTAATGACCGCTGGTGCAAGTTTTCAGCAGGCTTGGCAAGACTATTCGACGGGGACAGAAGCTCAGCTTGTGGTGCCCTTTAACCCCCGCAAAATTCAGTCAGATGTCCAAAAATCAACGGGCATGGACTTTGAGAAAGAATTTGTAAGCTGGATGAGTGGCGAGTTTGTGGCGGCGGTGGTGCCCACGGCGGATCAGGAAAAGCAGGGTGTGGGGCTGCTGCTGCTCGCCAAGGCAAGAGACCGCACTCAGGCAGAGGCCTCTTTTCAAAAGCTCGATGCCGCCATGCGCGATCGCTATAGTTTTTTGGTCGCTAAGTCAAAGGTCAATAACCGCACCGTAACGACCTGGAAAGTGCCCCCCAATCTGCCCTTGGCCAGTCACGGCTGGCTGGATGATAATGTGGCCTTCTTTACCTTTGGTGGCGCGATCGCGGATCGCGTGACGGGAGCCGTTAGCGCGTCCCTGCCGAGTACGGCCCTGTTTCGGGCAACCACCCAAACCAGCCTCAACCCCAATGATGGCAAGTTTTTTGCTGACCTTACGCGCACCACGGCGCTGATGCAAAACAGTCCGCTGTTGCCAAAACTCTCGCCGGACGCCCTGAAATTCACCCAGGGCATTGAAGGCATCGGCATCACTTCAGCGGTGCAAAATGAGTGGAGTACCCGCTACGACATGGTCGTGAAGCTCAAGCGCTAGGCGATCGCGGTTTAGCTCTTTGTTGATTCAGCCCTTTGTCGATTCAGCTCTTTGTCGATTCAGGGGTTTGGGGCTGATTTTCCCTTCTTGGCAACAACCCCCAACAGATGCCAAAGATTTGTTAAAAATCTGCTGAAACCCCCATCTGTTCAACCATCCTGTGGCTGAATGGAGGATAGTCTGCACTGCGTTGCTCTCCTCACATCCTTCCAGAAATACTTCCAGAAATACTTCCAGCCCCTAACCCCTATGACTGTTTCGACCCCTCCTGAATCGACCCTTGCGCTCAATCGTCCTCCCGCTGACTCCAAAGAGCGGGTGGTCGCTTTTTTGAGATCGTTCCAGGATGACATCAGCCAAACGCTGACGGCAGTAGACGGGATTGGAACCTTTCAGCAGGATGAGTGGGAGCGGCCCGAAGGGGGCGGTGGGCGATCGCGGGTGATGCGGGAAGGCGATGTCTTAGAGCAAGGTGGCGTGGGGTTCTCGGAAGTGTGGGGTGAGCATCTTCCTCCTTCGATTCTAAATCAGCGCCCTGAGGCCGCAGGTCACAAGTGGTTTGCCACCGGAACTTCCATGGTGCTGCACCCGCGCAATCCCTTCATTCCTACAGTGCATCTCAACTATCGCTATTTTGAAGCAGGGCCGGTCTGGTGGTTTGGTGGCGGCATTGATCTAACGCCCTACTATCCCTTCCTAGAAGACGTGGTGCATTTTCACAGCACCCTCAAAGACGCCTGCGATCGCCACAACCCAGAATACTACCCAACCTTTAAGCGGTGGTGCGACGAATATTTTTATCTCAAGCACCGCAATGAAACCCGTGGGGTGGGCGGTATTTTCTACGACTACCAGGACGGGACAGGTGCCCTTTACCAAGGCTCAGACCCAGAAGGCCCTGCCGGACGCTATAGCGCCCAGCTTGAGACCCCTCCTCGGCGCTCTTGGGAAGATTTGTTTGGGTTTATGCAGAGCTGCGGCAACGCCTTTTTGCCCGCCTATGTCCCCATCATTGAAAAGCGGCGGAGTCAAGCCTACACAGAAGCTGAGCGCAACTTCCAGCTCTATCGGCGCGGACGGTACGTGGAATTTAACCTTGTGTACGACCGAGGCACAATCTTTGGCCTTCAGACCAATGGCCGTACCGAGTCGATTTTGATGTCTTTGCCGCCATTGGTGCGCTGGGAATATGGCTACCAGCCGCAGCCCGGAACCCGCGAAGCGGCGCTGTATGACACCTTTCTTAAACCCCAAGACTGGCTGTCCGAGAATGTTTCTCTAGCTTAGGGGCAGGCTAGACGCGCTTATCTAGACGCGCTTATCTAGACGTGCCCATCTAGACGCACTTATGGGGAGTTCAGCATACCGCAGCATTCGTCTATGACCGTTACGCCGTTTCGAGTTCCGCTGATTTCAGACCCCAAGGCACTCTACGATTGCTTGGTGGCCTGTCACGGCACTGCTTCGGATCGACCTAGCTTCGTCAGTCTATCGCTGCCCTTGCCCAAGGTTGACCCCCTCGCAGCACTGGAGGCGTTAGGGTCTGAAAAAGCCCATTTTTATTGGGAGCACCCCACTGCCGAAACGGCGGTGATGGCGGTGCAGCCCGTGGCCGAGCTTCGGTTCAATGGCCGCGATCGCTTTACCGAGGCGCAGCGGTTTATTGCCAAAACCCTTCGGCACACGATCTCGGTCGGAGAAACCAGCCTGCCCTTAGCGGGACCTCACTTTTTTTGCGGATTCACCTTTTTTGAGCGTCCTCATGCAGAGGCGCAGCGCTTCCCAGCAGCAACGGTCTTTTTGCCGCAGTGGCAGGTTGCCTGTGTGCGGGGACAAGGGGTGTTTGTCGCTAATCTTAGGGTTGATGCTGTATCCAACTTTCAGCAGCTTACAGATCTCGCTTGGCAGACCTGGCAGCGCCTCCATCACCCTTGGGATGTGCAGTCCGCTGATTCTGGAAATGATTTTGGCAATGGTTCTGGGAATGGTTCTGGGAATGACTTTGGCAATAATTCTATTGCTGAAGCGTCTGCCCTCACCCTGGCTTTGGGGTCTGAATCCCAGCATCAGAATCGATTTTTAAGGTCGGCCTCAGCCATTCTGGAAGAAATTCGTCGGGGTCACTTAGAAAAACTCGTCCTGGCAGAGACCCTAGAAGTCACCACCCTTCAACCCTTGTCCCGCGCTGCAACCCTCCATAAACTGCGATCGCGCTATGCAGATTGCCAAACCTTTTCAATGCAAGATAATCAAGGCCAGAGCTTTATTGGGGCGAGTCCAGAACGGCTCCTTCAGGTTCAAGAGCGCTGGCTGACGGCAGATGCATTGGCAGGCTCTGCACCCAGGGGCAAAACCCTTCCAGAAGATGCTCGCCTCGGACAGCAGCTTTTAGAAAGCACCAAGGATATTCACGAGCATGAAGTCGTGCGGTCTTTTATTCAAAAGCGGCTTCAGCAGCTCGGCGTTAATCCTCAGTCCATCTCTCCGGCGCACCTCTTTCAGCTTCCCAACATTCAGCACCTTAGAACCCTAGTGAGCGCCAAGCTGCCCGCGACGCTTCCCGTTCTCGAAGTTTTGGCCGCACTGCATCCCACCCCAGCCGTGGCCGGCACCCCCCAAGGGCGCGTGGAAGACTACCTGCGAGGCTATGAACCCTTCGACCGCCATCTCTATGCAGCACCCTTGGGCTGGGTAGATGCCCAGGGTAACGGACATTTTACCGTGGGGATTCGCTCTGCCTTAGTCCAGGGAAACCAGGTGCGCCTCTATGCAGGAGCGGGCATTGTGGCTGGCTCAAATCCGCAAAAAGAATGGGCCGAAGTGCAGCTCAAGCTCCAAACCCTACGGCAAGCTCTGGTCAGTTCTGATCGCGCCCTGCGTCATGGGTGAGGATTGGGGGGCGGTTGCTCCAAATCAAGAGAGAACCGGTACGACCCTGGACTTTCGGAACGTGAATACGCTGTGGGCATCCGTCTTGGTGGAAACCTTGGCGCGACTGGGTTTGCAGACAGCCATCATCTGCCCCGGCTCTCGCTCAGCGCCCTTGGCGATCGCCTTTGCCCAGCACCCAACCCTAGAAGCCATTCCCATTCTGGATGAGCGGTCGGCGTCTTTTTTTGCTCTGGGTCTTGCCCGTCGCACAGGGTTGCCGGTGGCCCTAATTTGCACCTCCGGCACCGCTGGCGCTAACTTTTACCCTGCGGTGATTGAAGCCCACGAAAGCCGCGTGTCGCTATTGCTCCTCACCGCCGATCGCCCGCCTGAACTGCGTCACTGTCATGCAGGACAGGCCATCGATCAGGTTAGTCTCTACGGGCGCTATCCCAACTGGCAGGTAGAGCTAGCCCTGCCTGCCGCCGAGTCGCAAATGCTGGCCTATCTGCGGCAGACGGTTATCCAGGGATGGGAGCGATCGCTTCACGGCACCCCAGGCCCCGTTCATTTCAACCTGCCCTTCCGTGAGCCCCTCGCGCCAATGGTTGGT
Organism: Thermosynechococcaceae cyanobacterium MS004; assembly: GCA_022402525.1. Taxonomy (GTDB): domain Bacteria; phylum Cyanobacteriota; class Cyanobacteriia; order Thermosynechococcales; family Thermosynechococcaceae; genus JAAURS01. Next base: position 35,168 of record JAKRSB010000085.1, on the reverse strand, counting down.
TCAATGGTTGATCCGCAGATTGCTGACCTTGCGGAATCTTTTGATGAGGGGCTTTTTTTCCAAAAGGTTCAGCCTCATGCTGCTGAACACCCTGAATCAAGAAACTTTCTGGACAGTGCGCTTTGGGAGGAGTGGCAAGGGTGCGATCGCGGCCTGATTATTGCTGGCCCTGCCATTCCAGCCTGTGCCCCAACCTACTGTCGTGCCGTTGGAGAATTGTCGCAGCGCTTGGGGTGGCCTGTGCTTGCCGAAGGGCTGTCCCCCCTCCGCAACAGCGCCAGCCTTAACCCCTATCTGATTTCCACCTACGACATTGCGCTCCGCAACCCTGGGCTAGCAGAACAGCTCAAGCCGACTTTTATTCTGCGTCTGGGAGAGCTGCCTACCAGTAAGACGCTCCGGCTTTGGCTTCAGGGGTTAAACGTGCCCCAGTGGATTATTGAACCGTCTCATCATAATGTTGACCCACTCCACAGCCCAGCCATCCATCTGCGCACGACGATTGAGGCGATCGCCCAAGGTCTTTCTCAGCGTCCCGCGCTACCCGACTATCCTGCACCCAATGCCTATACCCAGCATTGGCTCAATCTAGAGCTAAGTCTGCGTCAGGCGATCGCTCACACCTTTCAGCAGCCGGAAATTCAATCTGTAAGGGGCTTGAGTGAAAGGGGGTTGAGCGAAGGGGGTTTGAGTGAAAGGGGTTTGGGCGAAAGTAAGATTGCCTGGATGCTGTCCCAATCGCTGCCGCCCCAGACGCCCCTGTTTATTTCCAACAGTATGCCCGTGCGAGATATTGAGCTATTTTGGCAGCCGGGACAGCTTGACATTCAGCCCTATTTCAACCGAGGTGCCAACGGCATTGAAGGCATCTTATCGAGCGCCTTGGGCGTTACCCATCAGCAGCAGGGCGTGCTGCTCACAGGGGATTTGGCGCTGCTCCACGATACCAACGGCTTTTTGATTCAGCCCCACTGGCAAGGGCATCTCACCATTGTGCTGGTCAACAACAACGGCGGCGGCATTTTTGAGATGCTGCCCATAGCGAGCTTTGACCCACCCTTTGAAACCTTTTTTGCGACACCTCAACGGGCTGATTTTACCAAACTCTGTGCGGCCTACCAGGTGGAGCACGTCATGATTCAGTCCTGGGCAGACTTAGCCGCACGGCTCAACCCGCTGCCAGCCAATGGCATTCGGGTGCTGGAGGTCAGGTGCGATCGCAAAGCAGATGCCCAGTGGCGAAAAGATACCCTGACTCGGCTCTCAGTCCTAGTTTCCCCTAAGCAGTTCTAGTCCGTTTTAACGTGAGTTCGGCAAGCAACAACCGCCCCTCATCCTCCCATCTTCCTTCTCCCTAGGGAGAAGGAGGGGCAATTAAAAATCAAGCTTCTTAAGCCCCTCGCCTTTGGGAGAGGGGTTTGGGGTGAGGGGCGTCGAGTTCGTTATCGAACTCACGTCAGTTTTAATAACCCTAATCAGCCCTATTGAGATCTATTTAGGGGGCACGTAATCTAGACGACACGCAGGATGCCCCCAGATTTGATAGGGTGCGCCTCAACGACTGGGCTAAGAGCATTAGCCCGAATGTGTCAGTTGAGGGTTTTACCGTGATTTTTTTGCTGTGATTTAGGGTGTTCGATGATTGAACTATTGACGGCTTGGCTCCTGTTGTTTATGGGAGATTTCCTGTCCACCTTTTGTTACCACGTTCCAGAGCATGTGTTTGGTCGCCTTCATCTCCAAAGTCACCATGCAGCAAGAAAAACATTTCGGCATTACGCAGTGCTTTCGCTCCACCGATCAGTCTTGCTAGACGGCATCCTTGGCGCATTGCCCTACATCTTGCTTGGTGCTGCTTTTTGGGCCGTGTCTCCCACAGGCGTTTTGGTTGGCTGGGCGCTGGGCCAGTGTCATGTCTGGTGGAGGCATACTGGTGCCCTAGGATGGGAAACCCCACACTGGGGGAAATCGCTCTGCCAGATGCTCTACATCACCACTCCAGAGCAACACTGGCTCCACCACCGAAAGACGACGATTGGCTACGGCGATATTTTTACCGTCTTTGATCAGCCTGCCCGATCTTGGCTGAGCCTACTCAGACTTTTAAGGCTACGAGGGGCTAAAGAGATAGCGCTACAGTCCCAGTAGTCGCCTCAATTCGAGGGTTAAAGCAAATCCATTAGGCATCGGGTAAATACTGCTGCACTACGATCCAGCCTGTCCACAGCACCCATAGAAACCCTGCACCCAAGAGCAGGTTCAGCCGCACATGGAGCGATCGCGCCCAGGGTTTACCGGTCTTAATTTGGAGGGCGATCGCTCCAGTGGATAGCGTCAACCCCACCACCAGCGCACCTACCAGGCCATGAATCGAATGGCCTAGATTGCCGTACTCCCCCAAAGTCCCCACAATGCCGATGGCAAATAGCCCCACCACCAGCGCTACCAAAACGACCCCAACCCCAAGATGTACCGTGCGCCACCAGCCTGGAGAAATCTGCTGTGACTTCCGGTAGTGCGCGATGGCAAATCCCGTCAGTGCAAGGATACTGTAGGCCGTCAGCGACAACCCCATCGACCAGGCCGCAATTCTCCAGAGCCACAAAAAGGAAGGGAGATCCATCAGACATTCCATAAAAAAAGTGGGCCGGAGCTAGAATGCTCCAACCCACCTTAGAGGTTGAGACCGAACCTTGTAAATGCTCGAACCCTGTAAAGGCTCGCCTGACGAAACACCGAATCAAAAGGAGGAATACAAAAAAAGATTTAAATTTTAGATAAAACGGGGAGATCACTATCTTAATGACAACCGCTAGAAACCCTGAGTCCCTTAGAGGAGATGAATCTAAAGACTCAGATATCCGGATTGGCTCAAATACAGGATTGGCTCAAACCCTCAGAGCTGGCTCAGATATTCAGATATCAAGACTCACTCAGAGGCTCATCAGCGGTACTGGGTCGACTTGACCAAAGGGAAGCCTTAGAGAATCCGTAGAGCGCATCTCAAACTGCACTGGGCTGGATGAGCGCACTTCAGCGGGAAGCTCCTCAGCAGGACACACTTCAGAAGAGCGAAAGAGCGAAGCGACTTCATTTTTGGCTTCACGTTGCTGCTCGTCTTCAGGAGAATAGGGTGTCTCCACAATGTCGTCCTCTGAAATCTGAAGGCGGGTGCAGGGAATTGTATCTGACAAAATTGCGCTCGCCATCATGCCCGTATGAATCTCAAGCTGACTTTCCGGCAAGGCTTCAAATAAGAGGCGCTGCCCTGGAAACACAACCCGCTCAAAATACCAGTTGGGAATATTGGTGATGCGAGCGACCTGAATTTTGCCAGTCCCATTGATGTAGCAACAGCAAATGAGGTCAGAACTATTGGAAGGTACGGGATCAATGAGCTGAGCCATGATTTAACTACATCTTTGTGATAATATATTTGACTTTCAAAATCTAACACTCTCGATCCCCATCTGCTGTAAAGCGGACTACCATCTGAATTCTTTCTGCTTAGGGAATATCAAGTTTTGTTTATGAGAAAACAAACAAAATTCTGGCCTGACGGTGCAAGAGGTTTCAAAAATAAACCCACCAAGCCTTACACATCTTTGAAAGAGCATGTGTAAAATGAGAGGTGTTAAGAAATGTTGTTGATTCTGAGCAGGATAAAACCTAGGCAGAATTTAGACTTTCGATTCATTGTGGGCCTGAGTAACCGTCATGGGCGATCGCATCCTCTACGTTCGACTTCCGTGCAATCCGATTTTTCCGATTGGGGTTGTGTACCTGTCGGATCACATCCATAAACAGTTCCCGCAGGCTGAACAAAGAATTTTTGATTTAGGCACGGTGCCCTCCCTGGACTTTGCCTCGGCGCTGGATCGCTGTATTGATGACTTTCAGCCCAGCGTGCTGGTGTTTTCCTGGCGAGACATTCAGATTTATGCCCTTGTGGATGGACGGGGCGGCAATCCGCTCCAAAATGCCTTTGAGTTTTACTACGCCCTTAATCCCTTCGTGAAGCTCAGGGGCGCTTTGGGCGGGCTACGGGTCTTTTTGACCTATTATGCAGAGCTCTGGCGCAATTTACGCCTGATTCGTCGGGGATTGTCTAGGGCAAAGCGCTGTCGGTCGGACGTGCGGGCGGTGGTCGGTGGCGGTGCAGTGAGCGTCTTCTACGAGCAGCTTGGCAAAAGTTTACCCAAGGGCACCATTGTCTCCGTTGGAGAAGGGGAAGTACTGCTTCAAAAGCTTGTGGGGGGACAAGACTTCCGAGACGAGCGCTGCTATGTCGTGGGCGAAGAGGCTCCCCGCGATCGCATGATTCACGAATGGCCCACGGAAATCGAAAAGACTGCCTGCAACTACGACTACATTGCCCAAATCTGGCCGGAGTTTGAATACTACCTTCAAGAAGATGACTTTTATGTCGGCGTGCAGACCAAGCGGGGCTGTCCTCACAACTGCTGTTACTGTATTTACACCGTCATCGAAGGCAAAAAAGTCCGCATTAACCCCGCTGATGAAGTCGTGGTTGAAATGCAGCAGCTTTACCAAAAAGGCATCCGCAACTTTTGGTTTACGGACGCGCAGTTTATTCCGGCGCGACGCTATATCCCAGACGCCATTGAGCTGCTTCAAAAAATTCTGGATGCAGGCATGACCGACATCCACTGGGCGGCCTACATCAGAGCCGATAACCTGACACCGGAACTGTGCGACCTGATGGTCAAAACCGGCATGAACTACTTTGAGATTGGTATTACCAGCGGATCTCAGGAACTGGTGCGCAAAATGCGGATGGGCTACAACCTGCGCACGGTGCTGCAAAACTGCCGTGACCTCAAGCGAGCTGGTTTTAATGACCTTGTATCGGTCAACTACTCCTTTAATGTGATTGACGAGCGCCCTGAAACCATTCGTCAAACCGTGGCCTACCACCGCGAGCTAGAGCACATCTTTGGCGCGGAGAAAGTAGAGCCAGCGATCTTCTTTATCGGCCTCCAGCCCCACACCCACCTTGAAGAACATGCCTTCAAAGAGGGCGTTTTTAAACCGGGCTATAACCCCATGAGTCTCATGCCCTGGACGGCTAAAAAGCTGCTGTGGAACCCAGAGCCGATGGGTTCGGTGTTTGGCTCTGTTTGCCTTCAGGCTTGGCGGCAAAACCCCGATGACTTTGGCCGTGAAGTGATGAATATCTTAGAGCAGCGGTTTGGATGTGCCGATTTAGAATCTGCCCTGACTGCGCCTATTGAGCCAAAAGGGCGAGAACTCGTTGCTTTATAGAGATGGCGCATTCCCAGCCTGGGTAGTTTAGTTTTAGTCCGATGTATTTTGGACGAGTATTAAACGTTGTCTGCATCTTCTCTGAATCTTGTCTGAAATCTTTATAAATGCACTTTTTAACTCTGCTTTAGTAAACCCACGTTATGGCAACTCAGCTCCATCATGCTAGACGGCTCCATTCTCCAAAAGCTCTCGGCAGCGCACCATCCTAGCCAATCTTCTCAGCGTCCCCTGAGCTTGGGTGTCTACTACAAAAATACTCTGGTCGCGCTCTGTCATGCCCTAGAAGACTACACTCTGGCCTGTGACAGTCAGCCTCTGATTATTACGGCGTTCCAGCGCGGGAAATGGTATCTACAGGAAGCCGATCGCTACCGTGAAATGGCCAACGCTGCTCAGCAGATTGTGATTCTGGCGTCTGGGGATACAGGGTTTGGGGAGCACCCTACCAGCCAGTGCGACAATGTGGCGCTGGTTGAGCTAACGCCGGAAGATCCGGTGGCGCAAGAGTGGCATCTCATGATTCTGGCTCCTACTTATTCTGCGATGGTACTTTGCCAGGAGTTGTCTGAGGCCGACTACGGGAGGGATGGTCTCCCCCAAGATGACCTCCAGCGCAAGTTTTATGGGTTTTGGACTTTTGAGGCAGATCTCGTCAAAGAGGTGATGCATCTCGCCATTGATCATATTGGCAGCTACGACCTTCCGCTACAGATCCGTCTTCGACAGCAGCTCAACCAGATCGACTCTGCGCGATCGCAGGTTCCCCCCCAGCTTTTGGAGGAGGTTGTCTCTAAGGTTGTGACCTACCTTCAGGAAGGCCAGAAAAACCTGGGCCGAGTGTCTAGTCAAAATGATTTTCTAGATCATAATTTGCTCTCCAACGAACTTCAGGCTTTTCTGCGCATGGCGCAAATTATTGACCTAATGTCGCCAGAGCATGAAAAAGCCCCCGTAGAGGTTGCCGCCCTCGCCGAAATGATAGGGCAGCTCCTCGATCTTCCGGCTTGGCAGCTTAAGCGCTTGCATTTGACGGGTTTACTGCATCGACTAGGGCCATTGCAGGGTGCTGAAAGTATTCTGGAGCCGTCTAAGCCGGATGCCCAAGGCGCCTATCCAGCCTGTCCCCTGAGCTGTGCCCTCCTGCCGGGGGCGCAAGCGCTGCGAACCATGCCAAGGCTGCGGGCCGTGGCGCAAATTATGACCCACCAAACGGAATGGTGGAATGGCATGGGTGGGCCTGCGGGGCTTGCGGCGGATGATATCCCCCTGGAGTCCAGAATTTTAGGGTTGGCCGCTTATTTTCAGGGGCTCATCGGCTCCGTGGAGCCGCCCTACGGCCATGATGTCACCCTCAAGGAAAAATGGCTGGCTCGGCTGGAGTCGGCTTTGGCTACCTGTCAGCAGGAATCAGGCGATCGCTGGGATCCAAAACTGGTTGAGGTATTGACCCTCCTGGTGTCGGGGCTGAGTCAGGGCATGGGACTGGTCGTTCAGGCTCCTAAGTTGACCAACGGCCTGTGGCTGCTGGATGCATTGCCCACGGAAGATCAGCCCCTACCCTTGCAATCAATAGGAGCCACCCATGGAGCTTGAGTTGATTCGCAAAGGTGAGCTAAAGGCACTCGCAGGAGCCAACCTGGAAGAAGCGGACTTGGCGGGGATCAACCTTGCGGGGGCAAACCTCGCAGGCGCGAAGCTCGTGGGCGCAAATCTTGAAGGCACCAATTTAGAAAGAGCCTATCTGGAAGGCGCTAATCTCATGGGCGCACAGCTAACGGGCGCTGACCTGCGTGCAAACCTCTGGGGCGCAAACTTGATGCAGGCCGTTTTGGTCAAGGCGGATCTGCGGGGCGCTAATCTGCGGGGTGCGAACCTAATGGGTGTTAATCCCCACCAGGCAAATTTTGCGGGAGCCTCTCTGTGCGGCGCAAACGCAATGAGCGTGAATTTTCAGGGTGTAGACCTACGCCAAGCTGACCTGCGCGGGGCCAACCTCAGCGGCGTGAATCTGCGCGGTGCGGATCTGCGGATGGCGAATCTCCAAGGCGCGGTGCTTACGGAGGCAAACCTAGAAGAAGCTGACCTGCGCGGGGCCAACCTTGCCGGAGCAACCCTAGTACGCACCAATTTACTCTGTGCCGAACTAGAGGGAGCAAACCTAAGTGGCACTGAGTTGACGGGAGCTTGTCTCACAGGCACTACTCTTACGGACACTACTCTCACAGGCGCTACTCTCACAGACACAGCTTTAGAGCAGTCCTAAGCTAAATTTGGGGCTAGGCAGAGAGAGAGGACGGAATTTTGCCAAAACGGCGATCGCGGCCTTGGAAATATATCAGAGCCTGATGCAGGGCAGCGCGGTCAAAGTCTGGCCAGAGGGTATCGGTAAAATAAAGCTCTGTATAGGCCAACTGCCAGAGTAAGTAATTGCTCACGCGCTGTTCCCCGCTGGTGCGAATTAACAGATCGGGGTCAGGGCTGCCAGCGGTATAAAGGTGCTCCTCAATCAGCGCCTCATTCACGGCCTGCACCTGGAGCTGTCCCTGCTGCACCTGTTCCGCAATGCGCCGACAGACCTGGGTTAGCTCAGCTCGGCTCCCGTAGTTCATGGCGATCGTCAGGTGAACCGCTTGGTTGTGAGCGGTGGTGTTGACGGCACGCTCGATCTGATGCTGCAAAGACTCGCTCAATGCGGACAGATTGCCCACAAAAGAAATTTTCACCCCTTCTCGAATCATTTCGTCTAGCTCTCGCTGGAGTAGACGCTCAAAGAGCCGCATTAGAAATTCAACTTCCTGAAGCGGGCGCTGCCAGTTTTCTGTGGAAAAAGCGTAGGCCGTGAGGGCTGGAATCCCCCAATCTTTACAGCAGCGCAAAAGCGCCTTGAGGGTCTTGGCTCCCTGACGATGCCCCGCAATGCGCGGAAACCCCCGCGACTTCGCCCAGCGACCGTTTCCATCCATAATGACTGCGATATGTTTCGGCAATGTGTGAGGGCTAAGGTCAGCAGGCAGTTGTGCTAAAGAATAAGTCTCGATCATGGCGGTTGGTAATTTGATTAGGGGTATGGGCGGTTAAGGATGGCTTTAGGATCTGAACTTAGGGTCTTGGGCTTCAGAAGGGGCTTGGGCTTCAGACTGATGAGGCCGACCAAAGAGGGACTCTAAGTATTCAGGGGATAGACTGTGACTCCACTGATACATCTGCTGTAGGGACAGGATGAGCGTCCAGAGGAAGGTTGCTTTGTGCTTGAAAGACCAAGCTTCCCAGTGCAGCACTTGTGTCATGCGCCTCAGGGTATGCAGGAGGCTGCTGGCCTCTCTGTGCCAGATTTTAGTGAGGGCTTTAGAGAGTAGAGCGTTGAGCAGGTTGAAGCAAGAGACGCTGGGGTACGCCCACCGTCCATAGCCCCAAAACTTGGTCATGTGGTTAATTTCATCAATGAGCAGCTCTTCAAAAACGGCACGCAGTTGGCCAACGCTATGAGCAGTCAGCCAGAGGTAGAGACAGGTTGCGCCATATTCTGTGGCAATGCGATGCAGTCCGTGGTGGTAGAGATCAAGCTCTGGGTTGGCGAAGGGCTGATAGGACCGCGCCTCATGGGGGACGACGCGCAGCTTGAGTCCGGTGAACTGGGTATAGAGCTTTTGCAGGGCAGGGGAGTGCTGACGCTCCTCTTTTTCCCATAGTCCTGGCTCTAATAAGGTGCCCTGGGCATCTGTGGTGCCGCCGACAAACTTCGCCATAGCCGGATGCAGGGGCGCAAGATACTGGCGGCTGGTTTGGGTATAGTCCCGAATGGGGTGTTCTGTATCGGCAGCTCCCGCAAGGATGGCAATAAAAATCAGGGGGTCAATGCCCACAATCTGAGAGGCATCAATACTTTTCCAGTGGATGGGCCGCCAAGGGCGAGGCTGGGCGACCTGGAACTGACGGGGTAAGTCTTCTAGTCGATCGCAAAGTACACGCTGATTGAGATACTGCTGAATCAGTCTTTGGAGCTGCTGATGGGTTTGCCTAAAGCCGGGATTGATGGTGGAATCGTCCTTAAACAGCCCTCCCTGAGAGCCCGACCGAGAAACCATTTGAATGATGTTGACCATGGGCGCAGACTACTCCTTCCTTTGCCTCTGCGCCCATAGCTTAAATAACGGCAGATCGGATTGTCAGTCGGCAAAAGTCGGGCTTTGAAGAACACCTTAACGGGCAAAAGTCGGATACCTCGATCCATATCAAGTTTTTTTAACGAATCTTCAGTCTGCTTGTTTTTAGTTTGCTCAGAGCGAGGAGGCACCTTGATCAGCCCTAAACGAACGCCCAGACGAGAGTATTCTCTTTTTTGAACCGAACTGTTTTGATCGCTCAGCCTGAATCTCTGACCCACAACATTATTCTTTGACAGGAAAATTCTGAGAGGCTTTAACGAAGTTTTGTAACTAAATGCTGCTCATTTTAGAGACAGCCAAAATAAGTATAAATACGGAGTATTTCAGCCTTAAAATTCAAGAAGTAGAGGCGGAGTATAGTAAATCAATCCTTGATTGGGCCTACTTTTCATCGCTCAGCGACATAGCTCAACGAAGCAAATGGGGTGGGCTACAGGACTTCACTTTAGGCCCCATGTAAACATTGATAACAAACTATTCATTTTCAGTGAAGTATTCATATACTGAGAAAAATTGATTCAAAAGATTATTGGTTTAGAGACAGCTCCAGATTTAGCGGTTTCAAGATTTTAAGTAACACCTTTAGCGGGAGGGCTGAACAAATGACATTAGCAAAAGCTGAAAGACTTCAAGAACAACAGTTGCTGATGACTGTAAAGAGTTTCTTGATTTGGACGTTTGTCTTAACGGTGTGCTGGTTGGTTGTCGGTTTTCCAGTTGTGTTCTTGATTTTGACCATCGGGTCACTGTTTGCGATTTCACTCCAGGCGATTTTGCCGATGAGTGCGGTCTTTATTGTGGCGGGTGGTATCCTCTGTGCCAACGTCCTCGCTATTTTGTTTGGGGCCGGCATGCTGACGGTTAAGGGGATTCATCCTCACCAAGTTTCATGGTTGAGATGGCATAGTGGCCAAGGCGCGCCGAGACAAAAATCGGTTTACGCAGCTTGCCCCCTCACCTGCGATCGCCCTTCCGTCTAGGGCATCCCTCCGTTGAGAGATCATTCATGGATAGATTCAAGACCCGGTCTTTGCCGGGTTTTTTCATGGCAAGTTTTTTCATGGCAAAATACGAAGCGGTGCTGCTTTCGTTGAACTGACCTTGGAGTATTCATGATCCCCATTCCCCTTCGGATTGCGATCGTTTTGGGGACTCGCCCCGAAGCGATTAAGCTTGCGCCAGTAATTAAGGCCTTTCAATCTGCTGACTTTTGTGAGGTTCAGGTCATTCTGACTGGGCAGCACCGAGAAATGGTGGCGCAGGTAATGGCGTTTTTCCAGATTGCGGAAGACCACGACCTGGCGATTATGCAGCATGGCCAAACCCTCACCCAGATTACCTGCCGTAGTCTTCAGGGTCTAGAAGCTTATTTCCAAACCCATTCCCCAGATTTGGTGGTGGTGCAGGGTGATACGACCACGGCGTTTGCCGCCGCCCTGGCTGCCTTTTACCAGCAAATTCCCATTGGCCATGTGGAAGCAGGGCTGAGAACGGACGATTTGTTTAATCCCTACCCAGAAGAAGCCAATCGGCGGCTGGTTTCCCAAATTGCTCAGCTTCACTTTGCGCCCACCCAGCTCTCTGCGGAAAATCTGCGGCGCTCTGGCATCATGGCGGGCATCCACCAAACGGGCAATACCGTCATTGACGCGCTGCTCATGGTGGCTGAAACCCATCCCCCCTGCGATATTCCAGGCCTAGACTGGGACAGCCATCGCACTATTCTGGCAACTGTCCATCGCCGGGAAAATTGGGGAGAACCCCTTAAGGCGATCGCAGAAGGCTTTTTGCGTACCCTAGAAAAATTTCCTGACACGGCTCTGGTCTTGCCCCTGCACCGCAATCCCACTGTCCGGGAACCCCTGACCCAGATCTTAGGCAATCATCCCCGCGTCTTTTTGACCGAACCGCTAGACTATACCAGCCTTGTAGGGGCGATTCAGCGCTGCCATTTGCTGATGACAGACTCTGGTGGCCTTCAGGAAGAAGCGCCCAGCCTGGGTAAGCCCGTTCTCGTGCTTCGAGACACCACAGAGCGCCCCGAAGCCGTCCATGCAGGCACCGCAAAGCTCATTGGCACCAAGGCCGACGATATTTTTGAAGCGGCCTCCGAGCTGTTGACCAACGACGGCCTCTACGAGCAGATGGCGACCGCCATCAACCCCTTTGGGGACGGCCACGCCTCTGACCGCATCGTTCAGATTGTGCGGGACTACTTCGGCGTCGGCGCGATCGCCGATTGACCCGCCAACTGACCGCCCAGATAAGGCCGAAGCACCTCTGGAATTTGGACAGACCCATCGGGCTGCTGATAATTTTCCAGTAGGGCGGCCAGGGTGCGCCCCACGGCCAACCCTGAGCCGTTGAGGGTATGCAGGAACTGGGTTCCTTTTTTACCCGTTTCCTTAAAGCGCAGGTTGCCGCGTCTGGCCTGGAAACCCTGGAAGTTAGAGCAGCTTGAGATCTCTCGGTAAGTTTCTGCTGAAGGCATCCACACCTCCAGGTCGTAGCACTTGGCCGCAGAGAATCCCAGGTCGCCAGTACAAAGCTCCAGGACGCGGTAGGGTAGCTTCAGGGCTTCTAGGATGGCAGCCGCATCCTGTACGAGCGCTTCGTGCTCTTGGGCAGAGGTGCTGGGATGCACAAACTTGACCAGCTCTACCTTATTAAACTGGTGCAGTCGAATAAGTCCACGGGTATCTCGGCCATAGCTGCCTGCCTCTCGCCGGAAGCAGGGCGTATAGGCGCAGTGGTAGATCGGCAGGTCTTCCGCCGATAGAATTTCATCTCGATACAGGTTGGTGACGGGCACCTCAGCAGTGGGCGTGAGCCAGAGATCGTCCTGAGCGCATTGAAAGCTCTCTTCTGCAAATTTAGGAAGCTGGCCCGTGGCGGTCATGGAGGCAGTATTCACCAAAAAGGGAGGAATGACTTCGGTGTATCCGGCCTGAATATGGCGATCCAGCATAAACGAAATGAGCGATCGCTCTAGGGCGGCACCCGCCCCAACCAGGGTGACAAAGCGACTCTGGGCCACCTTGGACGAACGTTCAAAGTTCAAAATACCAAGGGCTTCACCCAGTTCCCAGTGGGGCAATAATCCCTCTTGCCTGGGAATATACTCATCCCCCCAGCGCCGGATTTCTACATTTTCCGTTTCGTTTTTGCCCAGGGGCGTTGTTTCACTGGGTAGGTTAGGCAGACCTAAGGAAAGCGTCTCAATTTCAGCCTTTAGCGATCGCTCCTGAGGTTCTAGCTCCCCAAGCTGCTCCTTAAGCGCACTACCCTCTGCTTTGAGCGCCAGTATTTCTGGGTCATTGGGCTTTGCACCCGACTTCATGCGATCGCCCACCGCCTTGCCAATCTGATTGCTGCGCGCCTGAAGCTGCGATCGCGTTTCTTCTAGTTCTCGCTGCTGCTGATCCAGCGCCAGAATAGGCTGAATATCGTACTCCCCCCTTAAATTTAAGCGTTCTGAAAACCGCTGCGGATCTTCTCGAAGCTGCTTTAGATCAATCACAACTGTTTCTTCTCCGACTGCACCGCTATTGCTCAATCCTCAGAATACCGAATTCTCTGTCAGAACCGATGCCATAACGATACAAACGCGGCAAAGGCAACAATATAAGAGCGCACAGGCGCAAGGAAGAATCCAACCGTTGAAGTTTCTCGCCTTCGGGCAAGTTTTTTGGGGCAAGAGGTTTCAACCCAATGAGCGAACGCATGCATCCAGGGCTAACCGAGTCCATAAGACCTTAAAAAACAAAGCACCCTCTAATTTAGAGAGTGCTTTGAACATTGTTTTATGCTTCTGCATCGTTGAGTGGTGGCGGGGCATGGATTTGAACCATGGACCTTCGGGTTATGAGCCCGACGAGCTACCAGACTGCTCTACCCCGCGTTGCGCTTTCCTAGCATAACTCAAGAGTTTTGAAATAGCAACCCACTATTTGAAATGATTGGCTCGAAGATCTGTTGATGAATGACTTGCAGCGTTCTCTGCAGTGGCACATCTGCAATGAGACAATAGTTGAAGAAGACCTTGAAGATCCCTACGTAGACAATAAGCCCATGTGGAAAGTGACGATTCAGTGCTCCGCTGAAAGCTGGGGCAATCATGCCGTGGCGTTTAAGGCGATCGCCGCCCAGTATGCAGCCACCACTCTATCTTCAAAAAAAATGAAGGGAGATGAGCGCCGCATCATGGAATACGAGCTTGAAAACGTCAACGATGCTGAAGAATTTATCGAGCGCTCTATGGCGCTCAGCGGATTCATCGGCACTTTTGAAGCGCTTTAGGCTTGGTAAGCTTTTGAGCGTTAAAAGCGCAGCCTAGTAAATGCTCAAACTAACGTTTAAGCTCACGCTCAAAAGCGCGAATCCCTAAACCCCATAAGTTTTAAACCAAGCCTGAAGTTGCTTCCAGCCATCCTTGGCCGCTGCTTCCCGATAGGTAGAGCGATAGTCTGCAAAAAACGCATGGGGCATGCCGGAATACACCAGGATTTTAGAAGGACTAGACCCTTGCTTGAGGCGATCACGCATGATTTCGACGGTGCTCACCGGAATTCCCGAGTCTTCACTGGCATACAGCCCTAGAACTGGCACCTTGAGGGTGGGGGCAATATCCACCGGATGTTTAGGTGTTGTAGCGGTCACTTTGTCCACCAGCCTCCCATACCAAGCAACGCCAGCCTTAACCTTAGGGTTGTGGGCGGCATAGAGCCAGGTGATACGTCCTCCCCAGCAAAATCCGGTGATGCCAATGCGGTCTGGGTTGCCGCCGGAAGATTTGACCGCCCAGGCAATGGTTGCGTCCAGGTCTGCAAAGACTTGAGAATCGGGCACCTTGGCTACAATGGGACGAATTTTCCGAATGCTGGTGAGCTTTGAGACATCCCCTTGACGGACAAAAAGCTCCGGTGCGATCGCCAAGTAGCCCAGCTTTGCAAGGCGCCGTGCAACGTCTTGGATATGCTCATGTACCCCAAAAATTTCTTGAATCACCAAAATAATGGGGAAATTGCTGCCCGTGGCAGGCTGGGCGCGATAGGCCGGAATCTCGGTGCTGCCCACTGGAATCTTGACGGGGCCAGCCAATAGCCCTTCCGCACTGGTCCGTATGACTGAAGCTGAAACGGGTCGCACTGCGATCGCAAATCCGGCGGCTAGGGTAGCCGTTGTCACAAACTGACGGCGAGTCATTTCACTCATTGTCGCTCTTAACCTTTGATTTATCTTTAATGTCTAATTGTTCTAACTGTCTAATTCTCTAGAATCTAATTTCTAACGTCTTGGTCTAGAGCGCTCTTTTGTATGAGAATAACAAACTAAAACAGCCTCCCTATGGGTCTAGGGTGCTAGCTTGCGCTGGGTTGGCGGGTGCAGCGAGGTCTGGAATAAATTCTGGGGTAAATTCTGGAGTAAATTCTGGGGCGAACTCAGGGTTCAGGGCTGAGTCTTTCGCTTCGGGGGCTGTCGGAGGCTTTCTGGTGCCCCACAGCATAGGTAGGCGATCGCGCTGGTTCACCAGATAAATACTCACGAGCGTGAGGCATACCCCACCAAACTGAATGGGACTTAAGACCTCTGCCAAAAACCAGTTCCCAAAGATCAGCGCAAATACGGGCGTCAGAAACGTCAGCGCGCTCAGGCTGGTCAGGTTGCCCTGAGAGGCAAAATAGAAAAATAACCCATAGGCGATCGCGCTGCCAAAGACCGTCGAGTAGCCCATCGCCAGCCAGCTATTCAGGCTCAAGTCCTGCCACTGGTTTTGCTCCCAGATTGCAGAGGAAATCACCAGGGGCAGCCCACCCAACAGCATGTGCCAGCCCGTCGCCATCAGCGGATCCACATAGCGGCTGACGCGCTGAATCATCACTGTCCCGATCGCCATCGAGAGTGCGGCCAGCAGCATCCAGCTTTCGCCACGACTAAACCAGGACTGCACGAGAGTCCCGAATTCACCGAACCCGAGCTTACCCACCCCAGCAAAATTGACTAGGGACAGCGCCGCCCCGTCGCCACTGAACAGCCCTAGGATTAGCTCGTCCGGCAGGCCAATACAGCTAATGCCCGCAATTCCCACCAAAAGGCCGATCCAGCCCCAAACCCTGACCTGCTCGCCGTAGAGCAGCCACGCCAACAGCGCCACCGCCAAGGGCTGCGAGTCAATCATGACAGAACCCAGCCCAGCGCCCGTCCGGGAGAGTCCCGTCACCAAAAAGCCCTGAAACAGCGTGCCGTCTACCAGGGCAAACAAAGTGATCCAGAACCAGGCCAGCCAACCCCTCGGCTGCGATCGCCCCAACCAGAGCGCCGCCAGAATGACCAAAATTCCTGCTGGCATAATCCGCAGCGCCCCGACAAAGAAGGGACTCGTCTCCGCCATCACCCCCTTCATGGCCACCATTGCCGTGCCCCACAGAAAAAAGGGCGCGATCAGCAATAGTCGATGAATCGGAAGCTTGGCACCACTGCCGAGAATGTTGTGCATGAACTGTTGGCTATAAATTGTTGTGCATAGATGTGGATAGATTAATTAATGGCGCACAGAAATAAATGGCGCGCAAAAATACCGCTATGTCAAGGGATGCTCCTGAAAACCTTTGCTGGGCAGGAATTTTGCTAGCAAGCTCGGCGCTACATCTTTCTTAACAATAGTTCTTCAATTAATTATAAAGTCTATGTCTTGGGCGGTGTGAAACATTTTTTGCACCTTATGTTTTTGCACCTCATGCAAACTCACCTCTAAAGAATCTGATTCTTGAATCTGACTTTTGGATCTGACGCTTGAATCTTGCTTGAGACAAGGCATCTGAAACCCTATCTCAGCCGTCGAGTCCCTTGTCCGCGCTACAATCAGGTC
Organism: Thermosynechococcaceae cyanobacterium MS004; assembly: GCA_022402525.1. Taxonomy (GTDB): domain Bacteria; phylum Cyanobacteriota; class Cyanobacteriia; order Thermosynechococcales; family Thermosynechococcaceae; genus JAAURS01. Next base: position 18,845 of record JAKRSB010000085.1, on the reverse strand, counting down.
TGGACAGCTTGTCTAATGCTTCAGCCTTCTCAACTATCCCGCTATAGAAACCATTGCTCATGATCTGGCCGTTCAAGTCTACTGCTCGTAAACAAATCGCCAAAATTGAAGTTAAAGGAGCGATCGCGGGGGGAACCCGTAAGTCTGTCTTAGAGGCCATCAAAACCATTGAAGAAAAGGGCTACCCAGCCTTACTGCTGCGCATTGACAGTCCGGGTGGCACCGTGGGCGACTCTCAAGAAATCTATAGCGCCCTTAAGCGCCTGGGCGAAAAAATCAAGATTGTAGCGAGCTTTGGCAATATTTCAGCCTCTGGCGGTGTCTATATCGGCATGGGTGCCACCCACATCATGGCAAACCCCGGCACCATCACTGGCAGCATTGGGGTGATTCTGCGCGGCAACAATTTAGAGCGCCTTTTAGAGAAGGTGGGCGTCTCCTTTAAGGTCATTAAATCTGGCCCTTACAAAGATATTTTGGCCTTTGACCGTGAGCTAACGGAGCCAGAGCAGCAGATTCTGCAAGCGCTTATTGATACCAGCTACGGTCAGTTCATTCAAACCGTGGCAGATGCCAGAAAGCTTGATCTTGAAACTGTGCGAAGCTTTGCGGATGGCCGCGTGTTTACGGGACAGCAGGCCGTTGAGCTGGGGCTAGTGGATCGCCTAGGCACGGAAGAAGAAGCCCGTCGCTGGGCCACGGAGCTTGTGGGGCTAGACCCCGATAAGACGAAATGTATCACCATTGAAGACCCTAAGCCCTTCTGGAATCGATTTGTGCCTGGGAGTCAAGGCTCTGGCTTCGCGCTGCCGAGTGATTTACAGTCCTGGCTGAGCTTTGAAGTGGCAACCAATGGGCTGCCCCTATGGATGTATGGCGGTTCTAAGCTGCACTAGCGCTGATTTTTAATGGGTATTGGACTGTGTTCAGGCCATGACTCAATCTGTCAAGTTAACATGTCAAGTTTGCTAACAGGGGGAGGATTGAAGCCTCTATTTGGGGCATGATGAAGCTAAGGAGGGCATTGTGGTGAACTGGAGAGTTAAGGCCATTCGTGGCGCAACAACGGCATCTGAAAATTCGATCGCAGCGATTCAACAGGCAGTCCATGAACTGCTGGATGAGATTGAATCCCGGAATGTGCTCGATTTTGAAGAAGTGGTCAGCGTTATTTTTTCGGTAACGGCAGACTTGAATGTAGTGTTTCCGGCAGCGATCGCGCGACAGCGGCCCAACTGGCAGACCGTCCCTCTTCTAGACGTGCAGCAGATGGCCGTCCAGACTGACCTGCCCTACTGTATTCGGTGTCTCATTCAGTTCAATACCCCAGATCCACAGATCCAGGTACACCATGTGTATCTTCAGCAAGCCAAAACCCTGCGGCCAGACTGGAGCTTTCCTGAAGCAGAACGACAGCCCAGTACAGTGTTTTCCTAAAAGTTTGGGTCTAGAAGTTTGTGCCTAGAAGCTTGGGTCTTGGAGTTTGTGCCTAGAAGTTTGGCTCTAAATCCTTGATGCTCAAGCTTCATGGAAGTGATCATCTGCACCCGATCTGAGTTAGGCCGTGTGGAATTAAGTGGCGAAGACCCCAGCATTTTCTATCAGAGGTAAGTTATGTCCGTCACAACTGCGATCGTGAAGGATTTTATGACGCCGGATCCGGTGACCATTCAGCCAACAGAAACCGTCGAGGCTGCGGTCAAGCTGATGGAGACGCGCCAGATCAGCGGACTACCTGTTGTGGATGATACCGGAACCCTTGTGGGTATTCTCTCAGAGGGGGACTTGCTGGTGCGGGAAGCGCCCTTTCAAGCCCCGCTCTACATGACCTTGCTGGGCAGCATCATTTATTTTGAGTCCCCCGCCCAGTTTCACCAGCACATGAAAAAGTCTCTGGGGATGCTGGTGCAGGACATTATGACGCCACACCCAGTCACGATCGCGCCGGATGTTTCTCTCCCGCAAGCCGCTCAGCTCATGCTTGATAAGAAGGTGAATCGATTGCCAGTGGTAGAGGGCGATCGCCTGGTGGGAATTGTGACCCGTCACGACTTAGTCAGTGCGCTGAAGCCCTGAGCTTTTGGGAAGGATATTTTGGGAAGGATATTGCATATTGAACCGCTTCGGCTTCTTCCCCGCAGTATCAAGGCATTTTTCGTGAATGCTTCCGTGAATGCTTCCCGTGAATACCTTGTAAAGAATGGCGAAAGATTCAGCAAATGGGTTCGCTTTGGCCTTAATTTAGGAGAGCGTTTCCCTGGGCAGCCAGTTCTTGGTGCAGCTTTTTAGTGCAGTTTTCCGATGGAAAGCGCTGCATAGAGATCAATCTTGTCAATTTTGACTTTACATCCTTAAGTTTTGGAGAAACTATGACCAGTCCTAATTCTGAAGTCAGCAGTAAGAAGCTTGTCGCTGGAATCTGCGGGATTTTACTCGGTTCCTTTGGTGTTCACAAATTCATCCTGGGCTACACCACGGAAGGGATCATTCTACTGGCCGTCACGCTGGTTACCTGTGGCATTGGCGGTTTTTTTACGGGCATTCTGGGTCTAGTGGAGGGCATTATTTACCTCACCAAAACTGATGCTGAATTTGAAAGCCTTTACATTTCAGGAAAGAAGGCATGGTTCTAAAGCCTGATTGGGAGCGGACTCAGGCTCAATCTCCCACAGCCTCTGGCCTGTCCCAACGGAGTCGCCGTCGGCGCTGGGTGACTGTCGGGCTCTGTGCTGCTCCCTTGATTGGGTCTTTTTTCTATCGCTATGGCTATCGGTTGCCGTTATGGGGCTGTCCCTTGCGATCGCTCACGGGCATTCCTTGCCCCACCTGCGGCATGACCCGCTCCTTTGTGGCGATCGCCCAGGGCAATCTAGGTCAAGCCTTTCACTATCACCTGTTTGGGCCTGCTGTCTTTTTGGCGTTTTTAGTCATCCTTCTACACCTGCTGTGGGAGCTAAAAACAAACAAAGCGTGCAGCAGCTTCTACTCAGCCTGGATGACTAAACCCTCCGTTTATGTTGGCGCTTTGATTCCTTACGGTGGCTACTACCTCACCCGACTGATTCATCTAGGAAACACAGGCGAGCTACTGCCTGCATTTTGGGCTTCTCCGGCAGGAGTTTGGATAAGTCAGGGGCATCTTTAGGATTTTTTGCATCTGGACTCATTGCATCCAGACTCACTGCATCTGGACTTATTGCATCCAGACTTATTGCATCCAGACTCACTGCATCCGAACTCACCAGGTCTATGTTTCATCAGGTCTATTTATTGTGAGAACCCTGTCTATCAAGCGTAAAAAAGCGATTCTGCTCAGCGGTATTGCCGCAATTAGTCTAGGTGGATTTGGGGTAATTAACTCTATTGAAATGACGCCCTTGGTCAAGGCCTATGGCGTACTATTTGTATTCCAGCTTGGCTTCTTATTATTTTTTTTAAGTCGTATTCGCTTCAACACCCATGAACCCACAAAAACAAAGGAAAATTGACGCGCTGCTCCAGCAGGGCTATAGCCTAGATGCCGTGCGCTGCATCCAAGAAGGTTGGGAAATTCTCAAGCAAAATTTAGGCAGCTTTATTGGGTTTACGCTGCTGACGGTCTTATTGAGCTTTGTCTCCCTCTGTTTCTGCTTTATCCCCTTTATTTTTGCTGGAAACCTATTTGCAGGGCCCTATAGCGTTTCCATGAAAATTTTGAAGCGACAGCCTGTGACCTTTGAAAACTTTTTTGACGGATTCAGGAACTCAAATTTTCCGCAAATTTTGCTGACAACCCTTGTCATTGGCGCAATTACAACCGTTGTCTATATTCCAGTGTATGCCATTCAACTGTTTATCAACCTGAGTTCAGATTCTCTCAATGACCCTAAACTCCTCGCAATATACGGGCTAGCAACTTTGGTGGGGTGGGTTGCGGTGATTGCCATCAGCATCATTTATGTGTTTGCGGTTCCGCTCATTTTGGATCAAAGACTCGAATTTTGGCCCGCGATGGAGCTCAGCCGTAAGATCGCCAGTCAGCGCTGGGGGTCTTTTTTAGGCCTGTTTATTCTGCTACAGCTTCTCAACTTTGCAGGGGCGCTCCTGTGCGGACTAGGCTTGCTGCTTACAACGCCGCTCTATTTTTGCGCCATTACAGCTGCTTATCATCAGGTTATTGGGCTGGACGATTAGCCAGCGGAACAGAACTTGACCATCGGTCAAAACCAGCTTTTAGCTCTGGGGTGCTTAAGCATCTTAAAATATCTTTGTGGGTCAGCACTGGCTGTAGATTTCCTGGCCCGTGCGCTCAAAAGCACGCTAACCCACTGCTGACCCGCACAGACCTTTGATTCAGAAGTATTCATGACCCATTCCACTGACCTTGCTACCCTCGTGCGCTGGATGGCTGGGGACTTCAGCAATCAGGCACAAGCCGTCGAAAACCCGCCCTTCTTTGCCCATATTCGGGTCTGTATGCGGCCGCTTCCCGCCAATTTTCTAAAAGGCACCTGTCTGTTTCTAGAGCAGGCCTATGACTATGCCCTAAACCAGCCCTATCGCCTCAGGGTGCTGGAGTTCCTGACGGTTGATGATCGGATTCTGCTCCATAATCACTCCATCGCCAATGGTGAAAAATACCACGGTGCAGCCCGGGACCCAAACTTACTGAAAACGGTACAGGCCAGTGACATCATTACCATGCCGGGATGCAGCATGTGGGTGAATTGGACAGGCCATAGCTTTATTGGCAGCATTGAGCCCGGAAAAGGCTGTCGGGTGAACTGGAAAGGTCAAGATACCTATCTAGATAACGAATTTGAGATTAGTGAAGGGACTCTGATGAGCCTAGATCGGGGGCGAGATCCCGTTACGGAAGAGCGTGTATGGGGGTCGATTGCAGGGCCATTTCACTTTGTCCAGCGCACCAGTTTTGCCGAAGAAGTCAGTCTTTAATGAAGTCTTCAAGCATAAAGATTCAAAATATAGAACCTCACCTCCAGAAACTCACCTCAAAAAACCAACCTCAAAACCGACCTTAAAGCTACCTTAAACTCAGATTCTAGGGCTTGGATCTCAACCGCTCCTAATTCCTGCTACTTTGGGTAGAAGGCTATGAAGTCTACAAAATAACACCTAGCACAGATAGGCAACATGAAGGTTCTGGTAATTGGTGGAGATGGCTACTGCGGTTGGGCGACAGCGCTTTATTTGTCGAACCGTGGCTACGACGTTGGCATTCTAGATAGCCTGGTGCGTCGGCATTGGGACAATACGCTCTGCATCGATACCCTGACGCCGATCGCACCGATTCAGCAGCGCATCCAGCGATGGAAAGACTTAACGGGTAAGTCAATTGATCTCTTTGTGGGAGACATTACAGACTACGCTTTTCTGAGCAGCGCAATGCACCAGTTTGAACCCCAGGCAGTGGTTCATTTTGGCGAACAGCGCTCGGCTCCGTTTTCGATGATTGACCGCGAACATGCCGTGCTGACCCAAACCAATAATGTGGTAGGCACGCTCAATCTGCTCTATTCCCTGCACCAAGATTTTCCAGATTGTCACTTGGTGAAACTAGGCACAATGGGCGAATACGGGACGCCCAATATCGATATTGAGGAGGGCTACATTACCATTGAACACAATGGACGGAAGGATACCCTGCCCTATCCTAAGCAGCCCGGTTCGTTCTATCACCTCAGTAAGGTTCACGATAGCCACAACATTAGTTTTGCCTGTCGGGTATGGGGCCTACGTGCCACGGACTTAAATCAGGGCGTGGTGTACGGGGTCTTGACGGAAGAGACGGGCATGGATGAGCTGCTGATTAACCGTCTGGACTATGACGGGGTTTTTGGGACTGCATTAAACCGCTTCTGTATTCAGGCGGCGATTGACCATCCGCTGACGGTGTACGGGTCGGGAGGCCAAACCCGCGCATTTTTGGATATTCGCGATACGGTACGCTGTGTGGAGCTGGCGATCGCCACGCCTGCCGCAGCGGGAGAGTTTCGGGTGTTTAACCAGTTCACCGAAATGTTTAGCGTAGGCGACCTGGCCAAAACGGTTCAGAACGCCGGAAGCGCTTTGGGGATAAAGGTAGAGATTCAAAATCTAGAAAATCCGCGCGTGGAGAAAGAAGAGCATTACTTCAACGCCAAAAATACGAACCTGCTCGACCTAGGGCTAGAGCCGCACCTGCTGTCTGACTCACTGCTAGATTCTTTGCTGAATTTTGCGCTGAAGTACAAGGGCCGCGTTGACTATAACCAAATTCTGCCCAAGGTTTCCTGGAAAGGTTGAGCTGGAACATGTTACACGCTGGTCAAGTTCACGGCCTCTGCACCCTCCCAATCCCTCGCAAATCGAATGAGATAGCATGCATGGGATAGCATTGAATCTATGCGAATTGCCCTGTTCAGCGAAACCTTCCTGCCCAAAATTGACGGAATTGTGACCCGCCTCTGTCACACGATTGCCCATCTTCAAAGCGATGGGCATCAGGTTTTGGTGGTTTGTCCAGAGGGTGCACCCGCCACCTATAAGGGAGCGCAGGTGCATGGGGTGTCTGCTTTTCCGCTGCCGCTTTACCCAGAGCTAAAGATGGCGCTACCCCGCCCCTCCATTTCTCAGGCTCTTGATCGCTTTCGTCCCGACTTGGTGCATGTGGTCAACCCGGCGGTCTTGGGGCTATCGGGGGTGTTTTACGCCAAGTTGCGAAATGTGCCACTGGTGGCGTCCTACCATACCCATTTACCTCAATACCTTCAGTATTACGGCTTTGGACTGCTGGAGGGCTTTTTGTGGGAGCTGCTGAAGCTGGTGCACAATCAGGCACAGCTTAACCTCTGCACCTCCAGCGTGATGGTAGAGGAACTGGCCAGCCACGGCATTCAAAGGCTTGCCCTCTGGCAGCGCGGCGTGGATATTGAGACCTTTCAGCCTCAGCGAGCCAGCCCAGAAATGCGATCGCAGCTCACCCAAGGGCACCCAGAAGATCCGCTGCTGCTGTATGTGGGTCGCCTCTCGGCGGAAAAAGCAATTCACGAAATTAAGCCTGTTCTGGAAGCTATTCCTAGAGCAAGGCTTGCCCTGATTGGCAACGGCCCCCATCGGGGTGATCTAGAGCGCCACTTTGCCCAGACCAATACATACTTTGCCGGATATATGAGCGGCACAACCCTCGGCGCTGCCTATGCCTCCGCCGATGCCTTTGTGTTCCCATCCCGTACCGAGACCCTAGGGCTGGTTTTGCTGGAGGCCATGGCTGCTGGATGCCCTGTGGTGGCGGCGGCCTCTGGTGGAATTCCAGATATTGTCCAAAACGGCGTGAACGGCTACCTCTTTGACCCCCAAGACAAAACGGGGGCAGTCTTGGCAACCCAGCGGCTGCTCAACCACTCTGAAGAACGCGAAGCCTTCCGCCGCAATGCCCGAACTGAAGCAGAACGCTGGAGTTGGTCTGCGGCAACCCAGCAGCTCCAGCAGTATTATCAGGGTGTGCTGGCGCAGGCGGCGACTTAAGCCGTCCCTTGCCTTAAGTCAGAATTGCCTTAAGCCAGAATTTTCCTTAAGCCAGACCTTGCTTTAAGCAAGCATTTCAAGGCTTTGATCAAAAGTGATCCGTCTAGGACTGCGTTGCGAGAGCTGGAGAACTTGCCAAGACGTGAGTTCGACAAAAAACAACTGCCCCTCATCCTCCCGTCCTCCTTTTTCCTCGTGAGAAGGAGGGGCAATTAAAAATCAAGTTTTTTAAGTTCCTCGCCTTTGGAAGAGGGGTTTGGGGGGAGGGGCTTCAACTGCATTATCGAACTCACGCTGTCAAAAGGCTGATGTCAAAAGGCTGAACTCCTTTTGGTAGATTCTCCCCGTAAGGCCGTGCATCACGGCCTCTGCTGTGCTAGATTTCAAGAATATGAAAAGAATATGAAAAGTCGCTGTGATCCGTTTTCTGGGATGGCTTAAACCTGTTGAGGCACTATGTTTGCTGGGAGCAGTTTTGCTCCTGGGCACTGCTTTGGGGAGCTGTCGCCAGGGAGATACACAGCCGGATGTGAGCCAGGAGTCTGGCGCGTCGCCACAGCCCGTCGTTCTCACCACCTTTACAGTGCTGGCCGATATGGCTCAGAACGTTGCGGGAGAGCGGATCAAAGTCGAGTCCTTGACAAGACCAGGAGCAGAGGTTCACGGTTATCAACCCACCCCTAGCGATTTGGTCAGAGCCTCTAACGCAACGCTAATTTTAGACAACGGGTTTGGGCTAGAGCGCTGGGCGGATCGATTTTACAGCAGCCTCAAAGGGGTGCCTCGCGCAACGCTCTCGGAAGGGGTGACTCCCGTACTGATTGCAGAAGATGCCTACGCTGGCCAGCCAAACCCCCACGCCTGGATGTCGCCGCAAAATGCCCTAGTCTATGTTGAAAACATTCGGAAGGCGATCGCCAAGATAGATCCCGCTAATGCGGCAGCTTACAAAGCCAATGCCCAAGCCTACGCCCAGCAAATTCGATCGCTGGATCAAAAGCTGCGCCAGGCGATCGCAGCAGTTCCTGCCCCTCAGCGCTACCTTGTTACCTGTGAAGGCGCATTTTCCTACCTTGCCAGGGACTATGGACTCAAAGAGCTGTACCTTTGGCCCGTCAATGCCGAGCAGCAGGGCACACCTCAACAGTTGCGACGGGTTACGGATCAGGTGAAAGCCAATCAGGTTCCGGCGGTGTTTTGTGAGAGTACGGTCAACAGCGAGGCGCAAAAGCAGATCGCTCGTCAAACTGGCGCTCGGTTTGGGGGTGTACTCTATGTCGATTCCCTCTCTGCGGTGGATGGGGTCGCACCGACCTATCTCAAGCTCTTGAAGTACAACATTAATACCTTAATCACGGGTCTAAAAGGAGGCTAGAGATGCTGCATTCATCTTTTCCAATGGGCAGTTCTCCAGTGGGCAGGTCGTCTGCTATCCAGGTCGAAAACGTCACGGTGAACTACAACGGCAAGGTGGCGCTCCACGGTGCGACACTCTCGCTCCAGACGGGGGCGATCGCTGGGCTGGTAGGGATGAACGGCAGCGGGAAGTCAACGCTGTTTAAGGCCATCATGGGCTTTGTGCCGCCAACCACGGGGCGGGTGCTGATCAACGGCTTGCCCACCAGGCAGGCGCAAAAGCGGGGGCTAGTGGCCTATGTGCCCCAGTCTGAGGAAGTGGACTGGAATTTCCCGATCAGCGTGGCGGAGGTGGTGATGATGGGCCGCTACGGCCACATGAATTTCCTGCGGATTCCAAGCAAGCAAGATCGGCAAATTGTGGCCAATTGTCTAGAGCGCGTCCAGATGACGGCCTTTCGCGATCGCCAGATTGGGGAACTGTCTGGCGGGCAAAAAAAGCGGGCATTCCTGGCGCGGGCGCTGGCTCAGCAGGGCACTGTTCTGCTGCTGGATGAGCCATTTACTGGCGTAGATATCAAAACCGAAAAAGCGATCGTGGAGCTATTGATGGAGCTTCGTCAGCAGGGACACACCATTTTAGTGTCTACCCATGACCTAACCTCCGTCTCAACCTTCTGTGATCAGGTGGTGTTTATTAACCAGACCATTTTGGCCTACGGTGCCACCCAGGATGTCTTCACCCCAGAGAATCTAACCCGCACCTTTGGCGGCGTGATGCCCCATGTGCAGGCGCATCACGGGCAGGCTCAGGCCGGCCGCCCTGATCGCCCAAACCAATCTGAGTCCAATCCATCTCAGCTAGTCCCCCTTGGGCCGGATCCCCTTAAGCCAGATCCCCTTAAGCCAGACCCCCTTAATCCGGAACAATAGGTTGACCGATGGATACAGTGCTGCAATGGTTTTTAGCGCCGCTTCAGTATGAATTCATGCTCAAGGCGGTTTTGATGAGTGGATTTGTCGGCATGGTCTGTGCCGTCTTGTCTTGCTATATGACCCTCAAAGGCTGGGCGCTGATGGGAGATGCGGTGTCCCACTCCGTCACGCCCGGAATTGTGCTGGCCTACATTTTTAACCTGCCCTTTGCCCTAGGTGCCTTTGTCTTTGGTGTCGGCTCTGTCTTAGCGATCGGCTTTATCCAGTCCAGGACCCGCATTAAGGAAGATACGGTCATTGGGCTGGTATTTACGGGATTTTTTGCCCTAGGGCTGGTGCTGATTTCTAAAAACCCCAGCAACATTGACCTGATGCACATTTTATTTGGCAATGTGCTGGGCATCTCAACTGCAGACATCATTCAAACCCTGGTGATTGGTACGTTCACCCTCGCGGCGCTCTTGCTGCTGCGCAAAGATCTCTTACTCTTTTGCTTTGATCCCACCCACGCCCGCTCCATTGGCCTAAACACCACGGCGCTTTACTACACATTGCTAACGCTGCTGTCCTTAACCATTGTGGTTGCGCTGCAATCCGTTGGCATTATTTTGGTCGTGGCAATGCTGATCACGCCAGGCGCGATCGCCTATCTGCTGAGCGATCGCTTTGATCACATGCTGGGGCTAGCGGTATTTTCCGGGGTGTTTTCCAGCGTTATGGGCACCTACGTTAGTTACTACCTTGACGCCTCCACAGGAGGATGTATCGTGCTGCTCCAGACCATCCTCTTTGTCATCACCATGATTTGTGCGCCCAAGCATGGTCTCTTGGTGAACATCCACAAATCAGTGCATTAAAAATCAGTGCATTAACCCCATTAGTCTTCTCCGCTAAGCCCGCTAGCTGGAAGCGCTGGTATAAAACCGCAGCGCGAACCGCCAAAAATAGTGGGTGCACAGCAGTAACCCAAGGGCAAGCAGCCCAGCACCAGCCAGCCAAGGCCACTCCACTCGGTTCAGCATTGTCTGAGCGGGAACCGTGGTCAAAAACGAGACAGGAATAATGAACGTGAAGAAAAAGCGATAGCTGGCGGGGTAGGCCACGATGGGGTATCGACCTGCTTCCACAAACCCGCGCAGCACCTCCGTGACGTTGTAGATTTTGACAAACCAGATGCTGGTAGCCCCCAATATGAACCACAGGCTATAGAGGATGATAAAGCCAAACCCTAGGGGGATCAGGCTCCACAGGTAGTCTGCTGGGCGGATGTTTAGCTGGATGCCAGCATAGAGAATCACCGCGACCCCAAACAGCATATCGGGCAGTCCCCAAGGGGACACGGTATAGGTAGAGAGCCAAAACTGGCTGCTGATGGGCTTGAGTAAAATAAAGTCTAGGGTGCCCTGCTCCACATGTTTGACGATGCGGTTAAGGTTTGGCACTAGCAGGGAGGTAGATAGCCCCTGCAAGAGTGTAAAAATGCCCAGCACAACCAGCGCTTCCTGCCACGACCAGCCTTTAAAGGTGTAGCCTGTCCGGTTATAGAACAGGGAAAGCCCAAAGAGACTGCCCACCAAATTTCCGAGGCTGCTAAAAGCCGCGAGGAAAAAGTTGGCGCGATATTCCATTTCAGCCGCGATCGCCGTTGTCCAAAACAAACGTAAAACCTGAACATACCGCAGGATCGGGGAAACCATCAGGGAAAAACTCACTCCGATAAACAAGCTCAATGCGGCTACACCGCCAATATTCAAGCCAGCGCTCTCAGTCTCTAGACGAAGGGCTGCTTTTCCTCAATAGAGTAAGACTGGGGTGAGCCGGAAGGGGATCTAAACAAATTGCGCTGCTGGACATCCAGCCAGCTTCGCACGGCAACCCATCCCAATGTGCCAGACCCCAACAGCAGCATAATGACAAGAAGCGATCGTGCAAGCCCACTCAGCCCTTTGCTAATCGGCCCTGACACCCGCTCTACACCTGCATGGGATGGGGCGGGAGAGGGAGAACTCTTTTTGCGTTTGGAGGATGGCGCGATCTCAGTGGTCAGCACCTCCGAGGCGATCGCTGTGCCCAAAGGCGCTGGTGCTACAACCAGGGTTTTTGTAGAGCCAAGGGAGTTTGTTCCCAGGTCGTTCACGCCTCCAGAATTTGCACCTCCAGGATTTGCGCCTCCGGCACTTGCGCTTCCAAAATTAGTTTCTGAAGCATTGGGATGAGTCGCAGGTGGATTTGCCGCATATAGATTGGCCGGGACTCCTCTGGCTCCCGCAACAGGTTGGGGATCGCTTACGGAGGCAGGGTTACGAATCTGTGGCGTCCGGTTGAGCTGCTGAAGATCCTGAAGCACCTGTCGGGCATCGGTGTAGCGATCGCTCACCTTATAGGCCACCAGTTTTTCCAAAATAGCGGTCATGCCGGGGCTCACTAAAGCCTTCCGCTGCCAGTCAAACTTAAGATTAAACGCATCGTAGAGATCTGCGGGCTCCTGGCCCGTCAGCAGCACCAGAGCCGTCACGCCAAGGGCATAGAGGTCGCTAGCCGCTGAAACCTGTCCCTGACGCATCTGCTCCTCTGGAGAATATCCAGGCTTCCCAATGAGCGTCACGTTTTGCTTGACTGCATCGGTCTGGGCACGCTGGGCCGACTGGGAAATGCTGGCGGTTCCCGCCTTGACTCCCCCAAAATCAATCAGCACCGGCAGGCGATCGCTATTGCGGCAAATGAGGTTGTCTGGTGATAAATCACGGTGGACGACCCCGCGCCCGTGAAGATAGCTGAGGACAGGTAGAAGCTGGGTAAAGAGGGTCACAATCTCCGACTCAGAGAAAGTCTGGGGTTTGCGATCGCGCAAGATATCTAAATAGGTGGGCCCCTCTACATAGTCCTGCACCAAAAATAGCGACTGGCGGGTTGACTCAATAAACCACTCCCGAAAGCGCGGAATTTGCGGATGCTGGAGTTTGTAGAGCACCTCCGCCTCACGGGCAAAGAGCTCTTTTGCTTTCTCTAATCCATCCTGATTTTCGGCTGCGGGTGCCAGCTCTTTTAAGACACAAATTTCATTGAATCGATTGCTATCTTCTGCCAGGTAGGTTTGGCCAAAGCCGCCGTAGCCAATATTGCGCAGAATCCGGTAGCGATCGCCCACAATGCGCTCAATCATCTCCTTGGCGTCCGTCAGCGACGCACCGCATTGATTACAGAAGCGACTGCTCAGCGCATTGGAATGCCCTTGATGACACAAGCGAAATCCTGACAACGACCCTGACATCGCAAAATACACCCAAAGGAGTACCCAGCCATCTTAGCGAACTGTCAGGACGAATAGTCTAAACAGACTCTGAAGATGCGTGGGGGAATGTTGGCCCGGAACCCATTCAGTCCATAAAAGTCAGCTATCAAAGCGTCGCCTAGTCAGCCTAGCCACGCCCGCTGCTCACTCCTGCCCACTCCTGCTCACCCCTGCTCACTCCTGCCGCGCCATTCACGGTAGGGACTTTGCGCCAAGCTGGAGTTAAAATACTGCGACTGATGGGACACCTCAGTCCCCACCCAGTCGGGCAAAGGGACGGGCTGATCTGGATGCTCTAGCTCCACTTCAGCAATCACCAACCCCTCATTCAGCCCTTTAAATTCATCCACTTCCCACACTAGGTTCCCCATCGGAATGCGGTAGCGGTTCTTCTCAACCACATAGTCACACCAAAGCCGCATCATTTCCTGGGCGTCTTCTAAAGGGATGGGGTACTCAAACTCAGGTCTACTGTAGTTTTTGGTTTTTCCCTTCAGGGTGACAAAGCCCTGATTGCCAATCACTCTAATGCGTACCGTGACCCCTTCCGTCTTCGCCACGTAGCCTTGGCAGTAGAAAACGCCGCTGGCCTGCGATCGCCAGCCATCGTTAATGACTAAAAACTTACGTTCAATCTCAATCCCCATACCAGAGATTCTATCGGTTATGGTCGACCGATGATGGACTAGTGGTGAATTAGGGGGCTACATTTTGGAGCAATCCCTTAACCGTCGTCATCATTTCAGCCGGATTGAAGGGCTTGATGAGATAGGCATCTCCGCCCTGCTTCATGCCCCAGTGGCGATCAAAGGCTTCCCCTTTGGTTGAGCATAAAATGACGGGTGCACTGCCGCCGGGCAGCTCATTTTTAACCCAACGACAGAGTTCATAGCCGTTCATCTTGGGCATTACGATATCCGTAATCACCAAGTCAGGGCGAACCCCCTTCATCAGCTTCTGCGCTTCCTCCCCATTTTCAGCTTCCATCACTTCAAAGCCGTTCTGTCTGAGCAGCTCAGTCAGCATGGCCCGAATTGTTGAGCTGTCATCCACGACCATCACAGTTGTCATCTTTCATTTCCTTGTTGAGGTATGCCCCTCCAACGAGAGTGTGCCCAAAAACTGAGTGCGACTACGCTTTTTTTACGGTTCTTCTAGAGACTTACTAGAGACTTAAGAGACACTAAGCCAAAAATAAATTTTGAGGCCTATTCAAACATTTGGCATCCTGAAATATACGGATCTTTTGCGCGAGCTTTAGCTGTACTCCCGTTAGACCCATCCGATTAAAGCGGTTAAGCGCCAACTAGCGCCCTTTCCGCCTGCATCGACCTTCGCTCTCCTGCCTCACTATTTCCCCTGCATCAATTTAATGCTCTGGGTAAATTTAATTCTCTGAACCAATTTATCTCACTCCCTTAAACCGCACAAACTTTTTTTTGCCCACCTGAAGGAGCTGCCCATCCAGTGCCTCGACGGAGTCTGCTGTCCAGTCCACCTGAGAAATTTTTTGTCCACCTAGCTTGACGGCTCCGCCTTGAATTTGCCGCCTTGCATCTCCACTACTGCTGCAGAGTCCGCTGACATTGAGCAGATAAAACAGCTTGACCGGGAACTGAACCTGCGCCAAAGAAAACTCCGGCACGAGGTCGATGTCGGTGACGGCTCCATGCTGAATCATCCCAATGACCGACTTTTGCGTTTGTTGTGCGATGCTTTCGCCGTGCAGTTGTCGAACGACCTCTAGGGCCAAAAGTTTTTGGCGATCGCGGGGGTTTTCGGGAAGCTGATCAAGGTTGAGGTTGCTCAGTAGCTCAAAGTACTGGTCAATGACCGAGTCGGGAACTTTTTCTAGTTTAGAGTAAAGACTGATGGGATCTTCAGCCAATCCTACATAATTGTTCAAGGACTTAGACATTTTTTGAATGCCGTCCGTCCCCGGCAGGATAGGCATGAGCATCCCAAACTGGGGGGTCTGGTCAAACATGCGCTGAAGGTCTCTCCCCACGGCGATATTAAACTTTTGGTCGGTGCCCCCTAGCTCCACATCGGCCTGCACTGCAACGGAATCATACCCCTGCATCAGCGGGTAAAGAAACTCATGGAGATAGATTGGATTGCCTTGGCTGTAGCGATCGGCGAAGCCTTCCTTGGCCAGCATTTGCCCAACGGTCATGGTGGACAATAGCTGGAGGATCTTGGGCAGGCTGAGGTGGGAAAGCCATTCGGAGTTGTAGCGGATTTCAAGACGCCCTGGAGTCTCGAAGTCTAGAATGGGTCGAATTTGCTCAATGTAGGTGGTCACATTGGCCGACACATCGGCTTCTGTGAGCTGTTTCCGCACTTCGGACTTGCCCGTGGGGTCGCCAATGCGGGCGGTAAAGTCGCCAAAAATCAAGACCGCTGTATGGCCTAAATCCTGAAAGGCCCGCAGCTTACGAATTGGGATACTGTGCCCCAAATGGACTTCAGCCCCCGTGGGGTCAATGCCAAACTTAATTCTGAGGGGGCGGTTTGCCTGGGCGAGCTTGGCTGCTAGATTCTCAGCAGGGTCAGCGGAGTCAGGGACGTTTGGGAAAATATCGCTCACCCCTCTCTCTAGGGTGGGCGGCAGGGTAAGCGGCAACGGGTGAGCCATAGGATAAAGCCGGACGAAACGGCAGCACTTGGACGCTGCTTTTGTGCATCTTACTATAAGCCCTTTATAAGCCTTCATACCAGCCGATATCAGCCCTGTCAGGGATTGGGTCTGAATCTCGGAATTTCGGAATCTATGTCTAAATTTATTTCTGATCTCTATAAAAACAGCAGGACAGATACCTTTCTCTAGAAAAAGCGGAGGGCCTTTCCCCGTTTCTTTCCACTGTATGATCTGTAGGATATGGTTTAATTGAGCGATCGCCTTGACCTACGGGGACGGCTCACTCTTAATTCTCTCAATAGAATTATCAATAGAGTTGATTTTCAAACCAAGATTTTCAAACCAAGATTCTCTAATCAGGATTGCCAAAAGGATTTCAGTCGCGGTGTCCACAAAAGTTTTTCATTCCGAACCTCTGCCGGTTGCTCTGCCCAAGCCAGGTTTTTGGTCTGCCACCTTCAAAACGACGGGGTCGACGATGCTGATCACCTCCATGATTGGGATGACAGCGATCGCAGGAGGATTGGTGGGGCTCGCCATCAGCTACCGCAACCTGCCCGATGTGCGATCGCTCAAGGGTTATGTCCCCAGCGAGACGACCTTTATCTACGACATCAATGGGAAGGTTCTAGCCACCCTCCACGGGGAAGAAAACCGCGAAGTGATTCCCCTCGACCGAATTTCGCCTAACCTGAAACTAGCCGTCATTGCGATCGAAGACAGCAACTTTTACCAGCACCAGGGCGTCAATCCCGTGGGGATTTTGCGGGCAACCCTCGTTAACCTGCAAAAAGGCCGCACCGTTGAAGGCGCTTCAACCCTCACGCAGCAGCTTGTCAAGAATTTATTTCTAACCCCCCGTGAAGCCATTAGCCGCAAAGTGACGGAAGCGGTTCTTGCCATGCGGGTTGAGAAACTCTTTAAGAAAGACGAAATCTTAGAGATGTACCTCAACCAAATCTATTGGGGACACAATACCTACGGCGCGGAGACGGCAGCTCGCAGCTACTTTAGTAAATCTGCGGCTGACCTGACCCTGGCCGAAGCCGCTCTGATGGCGGGTATTATTAAAGCGCCTGAAGAGTACAGCCCATTTTCTGATTTTAGAGCGGCCAAGCGCCAGCAGGAGCTGGTCATTGACCGGATGGCGCTACTCAACTGGATCACGCCGGAAGAGGCCGAAGCCGCCAAGGCACAGCCTCTAAAATTTGGCCGAATCACCTCCTTTCAGCAGAGCCTTTCACCCTTTGTCACCAACACGGTGGTTACGGAGCTATCGGAGCGCTTTGGTAAGGCTGCTGTAGAGCGGGGCGGCATGAGGGTTCAAACCACGGTGGACTGGAAACTTCAGCAGTTGGGAGAAGATACGATTCGCTACGGCAGCGGCTTGCTGGGGGGGCAGGCAGATCAACTGGCGCTGGTGGCTGTTGACCCACGCACTCACTTTATTAAGGCGATCGTGGGCGGGGTCGATAGCCGCAAAACGTCTTTTAATCGCGTCACCCAGGCACAGCGCCAGCCCGGATCGGCCTTTAAGCCCTTTGTGTTTTATGCTGCCTTTGCTTCAGGTAAATACACCCCCGACTCCAGCGTTAATGACTCGCCCGTCAGCTACGATGACGGCAGTGCAGATCGCTACATCCCCCAAAACTACGATCGCACCTTTGCAGGCCCCATGAGTGTCCGGAGTGCGCTGGCCCAGTCCCGAAACATTCCAGCCATTACTTTGGGGCAAAAGATCGGGCTTGAAAAAGTGATTGATGTTTGTCGAGTGCTGGGCATTAAAAGTCCCATCCCGCCAGTCATTTCTCTCCCCCTCGGCTCTGTGGACTTGACCCCTCTGGAGATGGCGTCAGCCTACGCCACTTTTGCCAATAATGGATGGCAGTCTGACCCTACCATTATTGCCCAGGTCACAGACAGCGCGGGGCAGCTTATTCTCGATAACACGCCTAAGCCTAGGCTGGTGCTAGACCCCTGGGCAACAGCCGCGCTCAATGATGCCATGCAGGATGTGGTCAATAACGGAACTGGAAAGGCGGCTTATTTTGGTAGACCCGCAATTGGTAAAACCGGAACCACTTCTTCAGAGCGGGATATTTGGTTTGTGGGCTCTGTCCCTCAGCTAACGGCAGCGGTATGGGCAGGCAACGATAACTATACGCCTCTGGGGCAGGGCGTGACGGGGGGCGGCATTATGGCACCCATCTGGCGAGATTTCATGAGTCGTGCTGTTCAGGATCTCCCCGTTCAGCAGTTTACGCCCGCTTCTAAATTTCCGCGCCCAACGGCTCAATAGAGGCACTTTTGCCTCCTGCCGGGTTGGGGGTGATGATTCCTTTGAGGTGAGGAAATCGCACTGCTCGCTATTGCTGTCTTTGATGGCTGCGATCGGCCGCGCCACTTCAATGCTCGTCAAATGTTTGCGGATTCTGGATACGAAGCGATCGCCCATCATTTTGTCGAGAGTCTGCCCTACCCAATAGGACTAAAACCCTTACCCCACCGAGGACACAATCAACAATTTAGTACAATTTCTCGGAAGTACTGAAGAATCTACATACCTATATACTATTGGCGTAGCTTACGAAATCGTATTATGCATGTAAGATTATGCTCTTTGGAAACTGTCTTAGATGATTGCGAAACAGCCCTTCAATCGGGAAGAGCATATCTTCCGCTCTCCTGAGCTGGAAAACCTATTAAAAGACGCAATTCGTTTTTTCAATGGCACTCCAGTTTATGAATTGCCGCCCCCTGGAAGCTTTATTGGCTCAGGTATATACGCTATTTACTACACAGGAAGTTTCGAGCTTTACGCTCCTCTCACCGCAGTCAACCGAATTCGGTACGACTTACTTATCTATGTTGGCAAGGCCATTCCAATCGGCTCACGCCGTGGGCAAGGTGGTAGAGAAGGTATCAGTTTATATAGGCGTCTAGGCGAACATTCGAAAAGTATCCAATCTGTTGAAAATCTCGATCTGGCTGATTTTCACTGTAGATTCATCATAATTCCACATGAAGAAGATGCGTTAATCCCGCCAATTGAATCAGCTATCGATTGTGCATCAAAGAATAGTGGGGTAAATCGCAATATCATGCCAACTCCAG
>JAKRSB010000084.1 GCA_022402525.1 Thermosynechococcaceae cyanobacterium MS004 | reverse complement strand
TCGCACCACCACTCAAGGACAGCCGGGATATACCGCCGTCGCTTTACATGGTGCAGCTATCCGCACACAGGTAAGACAGCTCGCCCCGAAATACTCGGACATTGTGATCGATATTGGCGGCGAGGATGCGACAGGCAGTTTGCGGGCAGCTTTTACCGTGGCAGATATTGTTCTCATTCCGGTCAAGCCTCGCAGTTTCGACCTTTGGCGCACCGAAGAAACGATGGAGATTGTCAACGAAGCCCGCGAGATTAACGAAGGCTTGCGGGCGGTGGCGGTGTTGAATGAGGCTGATCCGCAGGGACAGGACAATCAAACTACCCTCGACCATCTGGCGACAATTCAAGGGCTAGAAATTGCACCCGTTATTGTGGGTCGCCGGAAGGCGTTTTCAAACGCTGCTGCCGCTGGTCTTTCAGTTTTGGAATACCGAACCGACCCTAAAGCCGCTGATGAAATCCGCCAGCTTACCAAGTTTCTTGTTTCTGCTAATGTATATACAAACGATATAGGAATAATATCTAATGGCAATCGCTAAGAATCCAATACGCAATACTTCTGAGGCGACGGAACAGCAGGCGGCGGCTTTCATTGCCAAGGCTGGAAAAGTGGAACCGGACAAGGACAAGGAGGCAAATCGCAAGCCGACGATGATCCGTATTCCTCCGGCCTTGCTGGCAAGAATTGATCAAGGGGCAAAGCGTCTTGGCATCAGTCGCAGCGCTTTCATCGTGCAGAGCGCCGCCGAAAAACTGGAGCGCATGGAAGGATAGACCACACCATGCAAGCCTTGCTTGTTGGGGCATTAAATGATTTTTTTAAGAAGCACGATAAGCCGCCGATAGCTTAAGCAGGGAAGGGCGACCAATGAGTAATCAGCAGTTAAAGCCTTCAAAACGGGTTCAAGACATACAGGAACGCTGCCTTGAATTGGCAGCGGTCACACGGGAACGAGACTTCGCACAGGTAATCCAACTTCCGCTCTGGCATGAACCAAAGCGTGGTACTCCGAATAGCTTTATTCGATCTGCACTTTTTGCAGCTATTCAAAGTAAAGATCGGACTTTTGTGAAAGATAAAATATTAGCAAGTCAAGAAGGAATCACTGTTAAATTTACTGGAGAGCAACTTAATCAAGAGGACTTAACAGTATGGGAAACACTTGTTCATCTAGCGCGAAAAAATCCTTTAGGACATGAATTTAGTTTCACAGGTTACGGCATTCTCAAGACGTTAGGTTTGCCAAAAAGTACAGATCACTATAAGACATTAGAGGCTTCAATTAATCGTTTAACAGCTTGTTTGGTGCGAATTGAAAATAAAAAATATGTGTATGGCGGTGGGCTGATACATAGTTTTGTCATCGACAAAGATACCAAGCATTTCAAAATTGAATTAAATCGTGAACTTATCAAGTTATTTAGTGAAGATGACTGGACGGGCATCGAATGGCAACAACGGCTAGAGTTGCGTCGGAAGCCACTTGCTCAAGCCTTGCACGCTTATTTTAGTAGCCATTCCAAACCACATCCGATTAAACTAACCACCCTTAAAGCTCTCACTGGCAGCAGGAACACACAACCCGCAGGCTTCAAGAGAAATTGTCGGAATGCCCTCGATGCGCTTGTGAAGATCGGTTTTTTGCAGAGTTATGAGATGAATTGCGATCTCGTGATGGTGCAGCGTATTCATAGAGCTTTACCTAGTAATCAATAGGCACGACATTAGAGACACATCAAACACGACATTAGAGACACAGAGGCACGACATTAGAGACACAGAGGCACGACATTAGAGACACATGACACGACATTAGAGACACATCAAACACGACATTAGAGACACATCAAACACGACATTAGAGACACATTTTACCCTTGTGGAAAACTCGCACAACCTATACCCATCAATGCTTTCAAGCGTCGTAAAAAATCTCTCTAATCTTTTTCTAATCTTTTCTTTAATCTTTAAATAAAAGAAATATTAATTTCTTAAGAGCGCGTGCGTAAGATTATTTGTTGTGAAGCTCTACACCCTTGAATTCAATGAGAGCCGTCTAAAATGAGCTAGAAGGGCTATAAAAGAATTAAATGTAGATTCATAAGGAAAAATGATTAAGACATGCTCCAAGGGCATTTAGAGACCTTTGAATCAATTTTTGAGTTTGTAGAGGAACTGAATCGGATTAAAGCCAAAGATCAGGTGATCTGAACTGCAAGAATAAGACCCCCCCCTAAGGATTTTGATTTTACGGAGCAGTCGTTTCAGTCAAGAGCCGCTACGCTCTTCGCTTCGCTACGCTCTTGACTTCCACTCCTTGGCTCCTGCTAAAGGTTTTTTGTTAAGGGGGGGGAATGTCTCTCAATCAAGACAGCCAGAACTGACGAGAGAAAGTTGATACTGAGCTGCATTCAAAGAACACAGGCACTGACGGATCTATAAGCAGCAGCTTATGAGAAGCAAGAAAGGCGATCGCTCTGGTTAGGGTCTACAGCTCATCAATGAAGCGTTCAAGGTCTTTGAATTTAATCCGATATGCCTTGCCAATGATTTGCGCTTTTAAGCTTTCATTCCTGATGGACTCAATCAAGAACTCACGGCTTAATCCTGTCAAAATCTGCACTTCTGGAATCTTGAGCAATAGCTTGCCCTGGAGCTGAGACGGCGTAATTTTTTGTCTAAACTCATCCCTTGTGTTCAAGGCCAAAATCAAGCGCTCTATGAGCCTTTGAAAGGGAGTAAATAGACCCCCGACATTGCCCGACAGATTGATGTCGCTAGTTGTCGGGGCTAACTCAGAACCGATTGAAGCAGGTTTAATTCTGGGAATCTGCTTTTGTTCTTTGAGCTGGTCTAACTCTTCTGGATCAAACAAAGCGATTTGACCATGTGCCGATTCTTCATAGCGAACACTAAGCCGTCCATCATTGACGTAGCGCTCAAGAGTACGGGTACTCATCCCAAGATAATCAGCCGCCTCTTTCTTCCCTAACATGCTGACCTCCGACAACTAGCGACAATACCCCCGACAAGACCCAAACATTGAACCATTAACCCCCCCTTACGCTTCAGAATCATCTAGCTCAGGAATGGCACTCACAACAGCCTTGCTTTGCCTCACTTTATGAGCCTTATCCTCATCTAATTCAGGAATTAAAGACTCAACCTGATGGACTGCCTTTTTAGTGCTAGAGGGTTTAAGAGACGGATCAATCTCATAGACCACCTTTCTCAGCAATGCCGCAGAAAGGCCAGGATAGCGCTCTTGAAAGATACCCGCGATAAACTCCCACGAATGCCCTTTATCTCGACAGCCTCGAATCAGCGGCATCAACCGAGTGATGGTGCTGCGATGAGACTTGGCTTTTGAATCAATCTTAGAGAACTTCTCAAGCCGCTGCTCAAGAAAACTATCATCCTCATCTGAAAAAAATAACTCATCTGGATTGTACGCAGATTTAGCCATGACCAACCCCAACGAAGACAGACAGAACTCAAACAGCTTCAAATAGCGTAACCCATGATAAGGAGCGACAAGACCCGACAGGCCACCTCCGACAACCTATGACAGTTTACCCCCGACAAAATAGCAGGTTATCCAGACTTACCACCGGACAATCACCCTGAATAACCCTCAAATTCTCGAATAAGAAAATATCACACATTACTTACTGAACTAAAATAGCTCTAAAAACTGCATAATAGAGACACCCTAAGCCATCTTAGAACGGCCTCGACACCGAAAATGGTAGCCAGCCTCAGCAAAGCCATGAACGCCAGCACCTTAGAGCAGTATCACTCTAAGGACAACTACTACAGCCAAGGCGAAGGGCTGCAAAATTCGCAATGGAAAGGCAGCTTTGCAGCGCATCAAGGCTTAGAAGGTAGTATCCATAAAGCTGACTGGCAACAAGCCTGCCAAGGCCAAGACCCGCAAGGAAACGAACTCAGACGCAAACAAAAGAACAGCCGCGCCGGATGGGATATCACCCTATCCGCTCCTAAATCAGCCTCACTCAAAGCACTGATTGACCAAGACGATCGCGTTCTAGAAGCCCATCGCAAAGCCGTCCAGTTTACCGTTCAGTATATTGAGCAAAACTGTATCTACGCCCAGGTTAAAGACCAGGGACAACTCAAACGAGAACAAACCCAAAAAGGCCAGTTTGCCCTATTTGAACACGACGACAATCGCAAACAGGAGCCACAGCTCCACACTCACATCGTCATCCTGAATCAGACCCTGTGCAAAGACGGCAAAACTCGTACCCTAGACAGTCGAGAACTGTTCATCCAGAAGAAGACCATTGGAGCCTATTACGACCATACCTTTGCTCATCACCTCAAAGAGCAAGGCTTTGAAATCGAATGGACAGCCGCTCATACTTTTGAAATAAAGGGCTACCAAAAAGAACAGCTCGAAGCCTTCAGCGGTCGCCGCCAACAGATTAGAGAACATCTCGCTGCGCAAAATATAAAGCTCGAACACGCCACTGCTCAACAGAAAGAAATCGCGTGTTTAGAGAGTCGCCCGATTAAGCTCAATAAGAACGAACCCATCGACCGAGAGATCCAGCAGCAGAGGTGGCAAGAGGAAAGCGATCGCCTGGGTATCATCCATCCTCAGCCCGTCCAAATCCTGAAAAAACTCTATGATTTAACCCCCCATCCAGGTAGTTTGAACGAGGCGATGAATACTGCCATCGAAAGCGCCACAGCTTATAAAGTGGCGCTCACCCGTCAAGAATTACTGAGGGTTGCCCTTGCCCATACCCAGGAGCATTACAGCCCCTTAGAAATTGAACCTGTCCTAGACCGTCATCCCACCCTGATTGCTACCAAAGATGGACGGCTAACCACCCAGCAAACCCTGGAGCGCGAACGGTTCATTCTCCAGACTGCCAACGCCGGACAAAGCACCCAAGTGCCGCTTTCAATCCAGGCAAAAGCCGCTCAGGTCGCCCTGGCCAAGCAGCTCAATGAAGGTCAGACCCAAGCGCTGAATCATATTGCCACCAGCTCAAACCTGATCACTTTGGTTCAGGGTAATGCTGGAGCAGGTAAGACCTATATGCTCAATGCCTTTCGAGAATGTCTAACCCCTGAAGTGAGAACCCGGCTCAGAGGACTAGCCCCCAGTGCTGCTGCTGCCCAAACTTTAGAGACTGAAACCTCTATTCCCTCCATCACCCTAGACCGCTACCTGTTCACCTTCAATGACCAGACCCCAGGGGGTGAAACCTTACTCATTGATGAAGCAGGGATGATTTCATCACAGCAAATGGAGCGCCTGATCCGTAAAGCCCAGGCCACCCAAAGCCGAATCATCCTAGTCGGTGATACCCAACAGCTCAACAGTATTGAAGCAGGGGCACCCTTTAGACTCCTGCAAGAGCGCAGTAATCTCAAGACCGCCACCCTATCGGAAAACCTCAGACAAAAAACACCCCATTTGTTCATTGCCGCGAACCTAGCCGCCGAGCAACAAACGAATGCAGCACTAGAAACCCTAGATCGCCATAACTCTATCCAAGAAATTCCAGACCTGAACCAGCGCAACCAGTCCGTTGCACAGCAGTATTTAGCCAGAGAACCGAGAGAGCAAGCGCGAACGCTCATCCTGTGTGATACCAACCAAGACCGCCAAGCCATCACCGACCAAATTCGCACGAACTATATTGCCACTGGCACCCTAGGCCAAACAGCCCGAATGATTCAGATTCTGTATCCGAAAAAGCTAGACACCCAAGCTCTGACCCAGGCATACAGCTATCAAAAAGGCGATGTGATCCGGTTTTACCGCCATACTGCTCAATTTCCAGATGCCTACTACCGCGTGGCGGAGGTAAGAGAACAGAGCCTGATGCTCAAAGACCGTGCAGGTCAGTTTAAGGAGCTGCCGCTGAATCAATACAAGGAGCGTGAAGTCTATCAGTGTCACCGTCTAGAGATTAGAGAGGGCGATCGCCTGAGATTTACCCGTAACCACCGCACCCAGAAGCAGACCAATGGACAACCGTACACCATTGAAGCGCTCAACCCCGATAACACGATTGAAATCCGCACCAAGGGACAACGCTATACCGTCACGGCTGATAAGCTGCTGCATTCGGACTATGCCTATTGCCGGACGGTCTATAGCGCTCAAGGCTGGACGAGCGCCGAGGCGATTTGGGCACCAGGGCAAAATCCAGGAAAAGAGCAAACCTATGTGGCACTGACCAGGGCGAAGGAGAGCTTACAAATTCTGACGTTGAACCGAGCAGCTCTAGGACTGAGCGCTCAAATCTCTCAAGCCCAGGAGAATGCCCTTGAGCTGGTGCAGTCTGAACCGATTAACAGCGTTCAACCGGAGCAGGTTAAAGCCATAGAACCGGAACTGATAACACCGAAGCCAGTAAAGCCGGAGCAGGCAAAGCCTGAACAGGCCAAGCCTGAACCTGTAATACCGGAGCCAGTAAAACCGCAGAAGCAGGAGGTAAGCGATCAGACACTTTGGGATTCTGTTCAAGCGATCGAGAAGTGGAAGAAGACAAAGCCTTGGCGACCGCCGGAGCATCAGCGCCAGGAGTATGAATCCCGAATGAAGGGATTACGGCAGAAGGCTGAACGCCATAAGTCGAACTTGTCTCTACTCAAGTCAGAGCTAGCCTCACTGGAGCGCTCTAAGCTGCCCTTCAATCTGTTTGATGTGAATCGGCAGAGGATTGAGAACACGCAATATGAAATTAGAAGTGAGCAGGGGATGCTGAATCATGTCGCCAATGAGTACAGGCAAGACCAGCAACGATTGGCAGCATGGCAAGCCCAGGCGAATGACTATCGGGAGTGGGAGAGCAGCGACCAGTCTCAAAAGATGCAGCGGCTTGCTTCAGTTCTAGAGCAGCCGGAGTATAAAAATCGTTTGCAACAGATGCAGCACCATCGAACGTTTTACCGGATGGCGAAGGGTGTCTTGCAAGGGCTAGGTCGGGAAACGGAGCGAGGATGGGTGTTTGAGGGAGAACGGTATCGGATAGAAGGGGCAGAGGGTCGCTTAAGGGTGACTCGTAAGGCAGACGGCAATATTCTTTATGAAGGATTCAGGCCAGAAACAGCGAATGGGATGCCGAAGACGGTTCAGGCCAGGTATGACCAAAATGATTGGAATATCCTTGAGCGGACTGTGAAGATGGTTCAGGCTCAAGCAGAGCAGCAACAACAGCGCCAACCACGGATAGGCTTTAGTCGTTGAGCAGCTAACTAAGTCGATAAACTGTAATGCATTGTAGGTATAGCTTTGATGTTGATTTTATAATCTTCTCTTTAGCCCCCTTTGTTCATAACCCTCAACAAAATGTGTCATTTTGTCGCATGAGGTGTGGTCAAGTCTTAAAAAGCAAGGGTTCAAAATTCTAAAATGTACTTCACTCAACCAGGAACCGCTATAGGCTTATCGAGAAAACTTAGTTATCTAATTTCCTAATGAGACGCAAACAACCTTTCAATAAAGTTGAGGAATGTCTTCAAAAAATCCCCACTTGGATATTTGTTGGTGTATTTGTTTTCGGTCTTGCCTTTTTGGCTTTGTGGGTTGAGAAAGATATTGACCTCAAATCACCGCGCGACGTTGTAAGAGTACTGTTCCAAAACGCTGATTCAATCTCTATTGTTTCAGCGATCATCCTGTATTTCAAGGAAGTTCCTGACCGAAAAGCACGAAAGCACTATGAAGCGTGGCAGGTTATTGACAACGCTGCGGCAGCAAACGTCCCTACGAGTTACGCACGGAAGCAAGCGTTAGAAGACTTAGTCAGAGATGGAGTTTCTTTAAAAAGCCTTGATGTACCTGGAGCCGATCTAAGCGATGTCAACCTTAGCAATGCCAACCTTAGAGAGGCAAACCTTAGAAATGTTGATCTATGCGGTGCAAATCTTAGAAATGCTGATCTAAGGGATGCCGCCTTTGGCAATGAACCTAAACAACCTCAACCTTCCTCGCCTGGGGGATCTAATATTAGCCCTTCCCAAAAAGCACGCACCATGCTTAGAGCTAGGGAAAAATATGATACGGATGAACTTCAATCTATTATCAAACAAATTCAATCAGCTCGGCATTGGGAAACCGCTCTGTATGATCCTAAAGTCAAAGAATGGCTTGGATTAGATAATAAACCTCAACCGTGAAACGGTATTGAAAACCCCTCGATAAAAGAGTTCCTTTTGTCGAGGGGTTATGAAGAGGCGCTGCAACGTAAAACTGAGAAAACTAACCACCGCCAGGGTTATCTAAATATTGTGTGGTAGCACGATGTAACTCTTTTGCGTATTTCCACGATAGATCATGTAGATCTTCCTGACTCGCTTTACGTCCATCCTTACTCAGCAACTCAAGATAGTATTCAGGATTGGTCAGCATTGCAAAATAACAGGATTTCCACATCTCAGTGAATGAGGCCATTGATGAGTTGTAAGTTTTGTATTCATCCAGATTCATTTTTTCAATGTTCATTATTTAATCCTTATTCAGAAAAACAAGCATAGGTGCCATAAATGTAGGGATAGTTAAAGGCTAGAGAAGTTTTGTCAATCACGCCAAAATATTTTGATATCTGCTTTTTTAACTTGTTAATCAGAAAGCTGTAATCTGAATTAGATCTGGACAAATTGCATAGCAATTATATTTGTAAGAGTATTCCAAGTACTCTTAGACCGACCGAAAGAAGCTGCACTTGATCGCCCTTCGACTTTATATGTATCCCAAAGTCGATCAACAAGCATCATTCCATATTTATCCCACAACTCTTCGACAGGACTGATCCACTGTCCATCTTTAATCAAAAGACGAAAAGCGGCTAAAACAGGCATCACAAAGGGTGGTGCGACTGTAAGTTTAAAGGTTCGCCCCGTAATTAAAGTAGATGGCTGATTGCTGCATCCACTAACTTTAGAAATGACAATCTTTTTATCATTACCATTATTACTACGCCCATTTAGAGCTTCATGAGTCTCCATTACCTTTTCCTCCAACCACAAAATGTCAGGTAATAAAGGGAGGACATGCTCGTAATTCTGGTTACTCCACTTACTTACGAGAGAACCCTTCCCTGTGTAGGCAGTTATAGGATGACTATCTTTCCTAAAATCAAACAGCTCATTATTCAGCAAAGCAAGTCGCTGAACAAGATCAACGACAGTATATTTTGGAGCATTATCTGAGTTATCATCAAACTCATTTGGCTTAAAAATTACATTTTTACGACATCTTTGAGGTAAGTGCGCTTCAATTTCCTGCCAATCACCTTCAAGATTTTTTAGCGCATAATCTGGCACTGCCTTGGATAGATTTCTGGCACGACTAATACTTGCTACACTCTCTTCGTCAATGCCAACGGCTACCGTGACTTGAACATGAGCTTGATGAATGTTTGAATAATCTTCTCCCCGCTTATGCTGACCATATAGAGCATGCATCAAAGTTTTGTAGGTATGTCCTCCATTAAGAACACCATGCCCTAAAAAATCTTCAGTCTCTTCATTTGGTTCAATATATTTAATTTGAACTTCAAAATCTCCGCCTTCAACTCGTTTCGCTTGAAGGGAATCAACAACCAACATAATTCCATTGTTGTTGTAGATAAACTGCTGCGGCTCTGATTTTAAAGTTTCTAGCATTGCCTTGGCAGGTTTTGCTGTCAGGTCAGCATTTCTAGCATTTGGACCGTAGGGAAATCCTTGTGGTAAATCTTTGACTGCTAACGTTAAAGACCAAAGCTGCTTCTTCTCATCGCTATCTTGGAACACACGACAGGCAGATTTGGCAAAAAAATGAACTTGTTTATCTTGCATGATTCACTTTTCCTTTGTTCAACAGAACGATTAATAGGGTTCAACAGAACCCACTCACTAATCTAGCAATTTTTTTTTGAAGTGACAAGACCATAAATATTTTCTTTCTGCTCTTATTAAGAATTAGGAAGATAAATTTAGTGTTCCGAAGTTTTTACAATTCCTAAAATACTAATCCTAGAACACTTACACAGTAGAGAGTGTTGAAAACTCTGAGATCCAGTGGCGAAAAAGTAGGAACACTAGCGTTGTATCCCTATTGCTTATTGCAAGCTTTCTGGATTTCTTTCTCCAAAGGGCTAAAGGCCTCTGCATCTTTTTCAGTTTGAAAAGGCCAAAAGCCGTTTTTCTTTTGAATTACTTTCCAGCTTGGATAACTTGAATCAGTTTCTTCTGAGTGCTCATACCATTGATTATTAACTTTAAGGAATCTGGGATTACCCGTACAAGTTGCAACAACTGGTGCAGGAGCAGTTAGAGGCCATTCACTCAATGCTTCATACGTAACTGTAGCGCACGTGCCATTACACTTAAGAATCTCTTGAATCTCTTCTTCAGTCATAAGTTCTCCAAGGCGGGTCACCTTGGAACTTCTGGCAAGCTGTTCCATTTGTAACTCTATACTTGTTTTATTTGACCCAGAAAAATTTGAAGATAAAATAGTACCAATTAAGTTTGTCCCTACGGAAAAAAGTAACATACCTGCTGCGACCCCTACAGCGATTTTGGTTATAGTTATAGATTGTTGTTCTTTTTTTTCTGGCATTTTAGATCGCCTTTAATCATAAATATGTACGTTTATTCTTCTAGGTTTTAAAGATTTTAATCCACCCTAGTTTTTTTAATCTACCTGGATAAGTATTCTAAAAAGAAGAAAAGATTAGCTGATCTATATTTTTTCTAAAAAAATAAATCCCTATAATCCTCTCTAGAATTTGAAATATTTATTTTGACATAAAATTTAGTGTTTAGTCATCTGATACCGCTTCCCCTGTCATCGCCAGTTGAGGTCTGATTCCTTTGTGACGTACTTAAGAAGCTCTGGTATCAACTGCATGGGCTTGTTGCCCTGTTTGACCGCTCTGGTGTCCAAAACGGGTTTGTAATCTAGTCTCATGCAGGATTGTCATGAGGCTACCCATTCAGCTTGATTCAAAAAATTACGCTCAAAGTAAGAACAAGGCACTATCAAAAGACAATGAAAATGAAAATGAGGATGTATGTTACCTTCACAGCCTCTCGTCACCTCAGTTGACCGAAGCCACCCAATTGCAGGCCACGTTTTACGCTCAACCAACCTTTTAAAGCCTTTATTCATGACCTTAAGAGTATCTCGCAGGTCGGTAACAGACACATTCTTCTGAGTCAGAGTTACAAGAAAGGTTTTCTTTTGGCGATAGCCTCTTAAGGGCAAAGTTCAGGCATTGTAGAGATGAGGGCCAGGGCAGGCGCGATTTATGAGATGATGCACACCTTCTTTTTGCTGGTACGGGTTGCATGGAATCGGTTTTGGCGCTGATGGTTGCACCAAGTAATACATGGCTTGGGCATAGCACCTTATATCTCCACCATGTATTACCTGGATACCCCACCCTTCAGAACTGCAAAGCCATATATTACTTGGTGCAACCGAGATCGACCGTAAGCCTTAACAGCCTATAAGTTCATAAGAGCAAAGCTTTTGCCTACTATGCCGTACATTTTACTAACCTAACGTGTACATTAAAAAGCCTAGGATGTATTAAGAGCAAGGGTTTAAGATGAAGTTGGTAGGGTATATCCGAGTCAGTTCTGAAACCCAAGCCGAGAACACTAGCCTCGATGAGCAGCGGCGGCGCATTCAAGCCTACTGCGATGCCTTTCAGCATGAGCTGATTCAAGTCTTTGAGGAAGTGGGTTCAGGCAAGAATGCAGGCAATCGCCCACAGTGTCAAGCGGCGCTG
>JAKRSB010000083.1 GCA_022402525.1 Thermosynechococcaceae cyanobacterium MS004 | reverse complement strand
TTATTTCTGCCCGTGGGCAACGGGTAATTGAAAACGCCTGTGGAGCTGATCTAGCGGGGGTGTCGGTCACGGCATCTAGCCAAGTAGCTTTGAAGCAGGAAATCTTTGGGGTGACTCAAGGAATCTCCCTGCATACCCGTTAGGGTTGCTGGGAGAGGATGTCAAGACTCTTCAGTTAATTATGCCCTGATTGTGATCGCGCAAGTAGTTGCTGAATTGCTGAAACAATCCTATCCAGTACAAGCTGATGAAAGCGACAGTATAGAAAGTTAATAGTCAGGCACAATTTTGCTGAATGAACGATCAGCGGCTGATGTAGAAAAGTCTGCCTAGGGAAAGAAGCGTTGATTGCTAGCTTGTGTTTTAATGCGCCAGTTATTGTCTTGGGTTTCTAACTGGTAGACGCTTTTGCTGCGCCAGAGTAAGGCTGAGAGATATTATTTTGTAACTGCAAGCAATCGGTGAGAGCAAGCTCTATGGCCAGCAACCAGCTCAACTCGCTCGAACTCTGCCAACGGTTCAATAAACCACTGATGCTCTCCAGTCGTCAAATGAACTGGAGTGGCATTTTAGTTGAGCATTGTCAAAGTCCTGTTTCAACCTATGAGGCAGAACTCCCAGCCCTCTCAGACCACTGGCTCAGCTTACACCTAGGAAATCCTACTCCTTTATTTCAGAAACGGGACGATCGATTGCATGAATCTATCCTTCACGAAGGGGACAGTCTCTTTATTCCGGCTGGACAGCCAAGCTACTGGCGTCAAGATAAAAGTGGTATCAGCTGCACTCCACTCTTCATTTGCTTAAAACCAGAACTGATTCAACAGGTTGCTGAAGCCTCTGATATTGATTCAAACCGGTTTGATCTTGTGCACAGTTTCGGTCAGCAAGATTCGCAACTTCACCAAATAGGCTTGCTGCTGTTCGCTGAGTTGCGATCGGGTGGGGTAATGGGAAAGCTTTATGCCGAATCACTCGCTCAAGTTTTGGTGATTCATTTGCTGCGACACTATTCGAACTTGATACAACCAATCGCGGCCCAAAATAGAAGCTTCACTCGCACTCAGCTTCAGCAGGCGATCGATTACATCCACACTTACCTAAATCGAGACTTATCCCTAGCTGAACTGGCAAGTGTTGTTAACATCAGCCCAACTTACTTTGCGAGTTTGTTTAAGCAAGAAATGGGAATTTCGCCCCACCAGTATGTGATTCGACAGCGCGTAGAACAGGCGAAACTGATGCTGTCAAAAACGGATCTGGCGATCGCAGACATCGCCCTGCAAGTCGGCTTCTCTAGCCAAAGCCATTTGACGCAACAATTTAAGCGCCTCACTGGACTGACTCCTACACAGGTGCGCTAGCGACCTAAGAATCTGATAAATCATCGTAAGAATTTGAAAGAAGTTGAGTGTTGGAACTCACTACACTCAAGCTAGCCAAGACAAAGGCAACCTGTATGGAAAGTATATAAACACCACCTAATAATCCCGTTGATAGTGGCCGTTGCGGGGGTGACCTCACCCCTGCCGACTGTGGCGGAGGCTTTCAGATGTCATTCTCTCACCGGCATTGCCGGAGTTTGAATAGCTATTTGCCCAGATGGATTGGTGATTGGCAACGCAATCCCTTGTCGGCCTCTGTCACTAAGCGCTATATTGTCACTTAGTGACAGACATCCAAAAGAAAGGCTTTTGTGAGGAATAACGGTGCCAATGCCATGACAAAGAATGAGCGCAAACCAGGGGGGATGAGTGAGCAGCGGCACCAGCGGATACGTCTGGAGATTTCGCGGGAGGCGGCGCGTTTGTTCTGGGAGCAAGGTGTCGCTGCCACGACCGGCGAGCAAATCGCGGCTGCAGTAGGTCTCTCGGTGCGCACCCTCTGGCGGTACTTCCGCAACAAGGAGAGCTGTGTAGAGCCGGTCTTGGCGCAGGATGGCGAGGAGTTTGTGGCGCTATTGCGCTGCTGGCCTCGGGATGTCTCCCTTGAAGATCACCTTGTTGAGTGGGCGATGAATCGTACTAAAGATCCCGATCAGCAGGCCTTTGATCAGGCGGTGATCAAGATGACTGTGCTGGCCGAAAAGGAGCCGGATCTGCGAACGGTCTGGCTGATGACCAACGACCGAATAGAGCACGCTCTAGTTGAGATTTTTGCCGATCGCCTGCGACGATCTCCTGACGATATTGAGGTGCGGATGCACGCCGCAGCGGCCACCGCAGTCGTGCGCGTTATCAGTGAAGACGTCAGTGCTGCCCTGATGGCGGGAGCCGATTGTACCTCGCTCGGCAACCCGCTTGGGCGGATGGCCCGCGCCGTGCACATAGCTACTGGTGGAGCAGTCGGCGATCCTGTCGATCCCTTAACCGATGAGCAATTGAAGTCAGCAACAAGAGTAAAAGAACTGAGATGAAGAAGCAAAATACCGAAAGAACGCAGGGAATCATCGCAGAAGCGAAAAAAGTTACCTACGTGGAGGCTGCCCGATGGGGTAAGTATCGGGGGTGGCGGTATTTTCTGGGGCTGATGATCATCCTCTTTGCGTGGCTGATCGTCGGTAGTGGTGCAAGCGTACTCGTCGCGTTCGCGCTCGGCGGCCAGGCAGACCACTCGGGGCTCGGGCTTGTGGAATACTACCTGTTTGTCATGGCGAGTTTCCTGTGCTTCTTCGCGGGAGTCCTTATCGCTGCTTCCCTCGTCCACCGCCGCCACCCCCGGATGCTCGTCACAGCGCGGAAGCGGATAGACTGGCATCGGGCCGGTCATGGATTCGTGGCGTGGTTTGTGCCGTACTGCCTGATCGGTGGGCTGGGGCAGTATCTGTTCTACCCGGATACCTTCTCCTTCAACTCCGGCCTCATAGCATTTGCGCTTTTTGTGCCGCTGGCGCTGGTTCTCACCGCGATCCAGACGACAACGGAGGAGCTTTTCTTTCGCGGATACATCGTGCAGGGCGCGAGCCTCAACTGGAGCAACCGCGTTTTTCTGGTGATCGTGTCAGCCGTTATCTTTACCCTGCCGCACCTCCTGAACCCGGAGGCGCGCGCGGGCGGCTGGCTCACGGTCTTTTCCAACTACTTCGTCGTTTCGGGTCTGGTGTGGACTGTGGTCTCGTTGATTGACGGAACCACTGAACTCGCCATCGGCGTACACTTCGCGAACAATATCGGCGGGGCACTACTGTTCAACATCACTGGAAGTGCCTTGCCCTCACCCGATCTGTTCACCATCAGCGAGTATCACGCCACCTACGGGGCGATAGCGGTGCTGGTTGCAGTACCCGTGTTTCTGGCGATCGCCTACGGAGTGTTCAAGCGTAAGACCCCAACCCGTTTTCCAGAGCCACCACAAGATCGTGGGTGATCTCGTCAGTTTGCAAACCTATCAGCAAATGAACCCAAGAAGGTGATCACCATGTCTAACGTTTCTTCTAACAACCTACGAGATCTTGACCGACCCACGCACGACGCAGGGGCAACAGTTTCCGCTAGGAAGAGATCCTTGCTCACCCGCAAAACCTACGTCCGCAGCTTGTTAATGACCCGAACAATGGGTCTGGCGCATGGGGATTGAAAGTCTCCCAAAAACCCTGATTGTTGCGGTCACGGGTGACCCGGCTACCCTTCGTTGGGCAGCATCAATCTCAGGCTGCCCAACGAAGGGACAACCTGCACCCTATGACCATAGGTTCGCGAATGCTTGATAACACCAAAGGTCAGTACTTTCTATCCACTCGGCACGCTCAACCGCGTCATTGACCTGTACACGCCGATTCTAGAAGAAGTTGAGGATAAAGTCATGGTTAAGGATAAAAACTCTAGCCTGCGACTGTTTGGGCTGCTGTGGTTGGCAGGTATGGCTGGGATGATGTCCCTGGTGTTGATGCCTTTGCCCTTGCTCCCAGAGGGTGCTCCACCTGCCGCCGTGGTCAGGCTACTGGTGCTGGTGCAGCCCACGGTTTTGCTGTCGGTGGCGGTGCTGATAGGCGTGCTCTTGACTCCCCGGCTAGGGCTGATGGCACCGGTGGCAGATGCGCTGGCCGTTGGGCGATCGTGGCGGCAAGCCATGGTTCCTCAACTGCTGCCCGGTGTGGTGGGTGGGTTGATCAGCGGCGGACTATTGACGGCGATTACCCTGCTGTCTCGCCCGCTGCTGCCACCAGCCTATGGGGCGGCTGAGCCCACGCCGCTGCTAGTGCGATTTCTCTACGGCGGTATCACCGAAGAAATTCTGATCCGCTGGGGACTGATGACGCTGCTGCTATGGCTAGGCTGGCGATTTGGGCAGCAGCGCCAGGGTAAACCCCAGACCCGATGGGTGGTCGTCGCCATTGCCGTCTCATCCCTGGCGTTTGCAGCGGGCCACTTGCCCGCTGCAAACGCCCTAGGACTGCCGTTAACCCCACCCCTAGTGGGGTTCTTGCTGATCCAAAATTCTTTGTTTGCAGTAGTTGCAGGGTATTTATTCTGGCGCTACGGGCTAGAGGCCGCCATGATTGCCCACCTGACAGTTCATGCCGTGCTGGCCCTTCTAGGTTGAGGCATTGGTTGTATGGTCAGCGGGCGCCCCAGGCACGCTGCCAGATGGGCTGGACGGCAAAGCGTTCACCATCATGTCTCAAATTTCTTCTAACAGCTCACGAAATCGTGACCGACTCACGTACGACTTAAGACCAACAGCTTCCACTAGGAGGAGAATTATGCGCGTTCCCAAGACCTACGTCAGGCGCTTATTAACAGGCACAGCAGTGATGTTGCTTGTCCTCGCTGGGGCACCTGCCGCATTGACACAGTCAGAGGCGATCACGACTGCTGCGGTTGCCACCGCCGACAACGCGGTCACGTACGCCGAGAACGACCGCGTTCCCCAAGGTGCGGCCTGGACGCAGCACTACTTTCCGTCCTCAGACGGCTCCGACGTTGAACTGCACGCCGACGTTCTGTTGCCTGAAGGACTGGCCGCAGGCGAGCAAGTGCCGGTGATCCTGTCGGTCGGAGCGTACTTCGGGCACTCCGGCCAAATGGCACTGGAAAACCACGTGCACGCCGGTCCCTCGAACCGCTTCAACGACCTGATCGAAGGCACCGATCTATTCAAACACGGCTACGCCCTGGTGATGGTTGACCTGCGCGGCTTCGGTGGCTCCACCGGATGTCTAGACTTCATGGGGCCCGGTGAGCAGGCCGACGTGAAGGCCGCGATCGACTGGGCCACGAGCCAGCCTTGGTCTACGGGTGCCGTCGGCATGTATGGCAAGTCCTATGATGCCATCACCGCTTTAGTTGGCAACAACCTCGACCAGGACGCGCTCAAAGCCGTCGTCGCCCAGGAGCCGATCTGGGATCTGCACCGCAGCGTCTGGTCGAACGGCGTCCCCCGCTCGACCATCGTGGATGTGTCGCGCACCTATAACGAGATTGCTATCTTGCCGCAGCTGCCTGACGATGACGAGCGCTACCGGACCAATGCCGCCTACGAGCAGATGAACCCGCTGTGCCTGCCGTTGAACTCGCTCGGCTACCAGGACGCTGACCCGAACTCGGAGTTCTGGCAGTTCCGTAACCTAGCCGAGCGCGCCAAGGGCACTGACACTCCGCTATTGTTCACGCAGGGTTTCCTCGAGTGGAAGGCCGAAGCCGAGGCGGTGAAGGAGTTCCTCGCCAACCACCAGGGGCCGCAGCGCGGCTGGCTCGGTCCTTGGGAGCATTACCGGGGCAACGAGCGCACTGCCGATGGGAAACTGGAAATGGGCCGCGAGGGCTGGTTCGACGAGGTAATGTCCTTCTATGACCAGCACCTCAAGGGCATCGAACCGACCGTGGACTACCCAGCCTACGTCGTGCAGGACAGTACCGGTGCCTGGCGTGCCCAGGACACCTGGCCGGTTGTGGAGTACTCCGCCACCATCCCGCTTGGCGGCGGGTCGTACCTGGACGACGGCCTCCTCGCCGACCCTGCAACTGAGGCTCCCAACCGCTTCTTCGTCTGGTCTGAGCCCCTTGAGCAGCCGGTTCGGATCACTGGTACGCCGCAGGTGTCTCTGAATACCAAGGGTCACGGCAACGTCATGGTTGAGCTGTACGACGTCGCCCCAGACGGCAGCGCCGTTGCGTTCAATCGGCAGGTGGCGGTGGTGAAACCCGGCACGACCAGCTTCGATCTCAGATCAACCGACTGGACGCTGCTGGCTGGTCATGCGTTGGTCGTCGAGATTGGCACCATTCAGCCCTCTCTGGCCCCGGACAACGACTGGATTGATACACCGTCGCTTGAAACAATCACCGTCAGCGATGCCCGACTCGAGCTTGCCCTGGACGACCCAGCCAACGACACCGTCATCCCTGGCGATCGCGCGCCGTGGCTGGACATCTACCGGCAGGCGTACACGGAGCAGTTGTCCCCCGGTGCCCCGAGCTTCACGCTGCCGACGGAAGACCGCTGACTCACATCCTCTGTTGGTTCTTGCTGTATGCACGCTGAGGCTAACGATGCAGTGGTCAGGCTATGTCTCCACTACATGCCCAACCACGCCCCAATTTGGACACAAATGGAGTCGCGGCGCTTGGACTGCCAACGATGCAGACTGAAATCCGCGTGACTGCAATTGTCCCATGAGTTTTGCATCAACAACAACGCTGCTCTACGCGGCGGTTCTCACTCTTAATCATCACTACATCCATCACCAAACATTGGAGCTAAAAATATGTCACGCAAAGCGATCGCCACAAAGCGCCTTATTCACCCGAATCATGGAGTAAAACACATCCACTTGCTTCGCAAACCTTTCCAGATCATTCGCGCCAATTTTCGCGCCTACCTCATCATCAACGCCATTGTTTATGGCTTGGTCTTCACCGGGATGGTAGCGGCGATGGTCTTCCCCAACCTGAGCGCAACTCAGGTAGCCATCCTGGAAGACAACGGAACGGCAGATCTTGTCCAATCGCTAATCAACAACCCTTGGCTGTTCTCACTGACCATTCTGGGAGTCAACGTCATGACCGGCGCGCTGCGGATCGTGCTCCCTTCGCTGATCGTTCCCTTCACTGGCATCGCCATATTTGCGTATAAGTCATTCACTCTAGGTTTAGCCATGGCCCCGTCTACCGAGATTATGGCGGTGGCACTGATCCCGCACTCGCTGACGATACTCATCGAATTCCAAGCCTACGCCCTCTTGATGTTTGGCGCATACATCCTTGGGCGGTCTTGGGTTCGCCCCGCCACCATCGGTGCTCAAAACCATCGTCAGGGTTACGTTCGTGGGCTGAAACAGCTCGGTTGGCTGAGCCTGGCCACGCTCCCACTGTTCATCATCGGCGCGATCTGGGAGGCATTCTCGCTCCGCTACCTGGTTCCTCCGCTAACCCAATGGTTGTTGTAGCGCTAAACAAACCAAACCATGATGGTTTCTTGAATCGATTGGCAGCTCTGCAATTTTAGATGGTGAATCAAATGATTAAGTACAAAGATTTTGCGCCTCGAATTACTGAACGGGGACCCTTCGGCGGACCTTCCGAGTATGAATCTTTCTCTGAGGTTGTGAGTGCTGTAAATCAGTGGATCGAAAGTACAACGATACAGGTAATCAATGTTGAAACCGTTGTTTTAACCGATCAGATTGAAGGCACAAGTGATGATGACCACGGCGTGACGACCAGTAATGCTTTCTACCCAGTGATGATCAGTCAGGGTCTTGCAATCAATTGCTTTCAATGTGTGCGTGTTTGGTACAAAAAATAAGCTTCACCGGAAAAGAAACAATGAAACGATCTACCTTGTTTACTTTCCTGTATCTTGCGCTGGGAGTCTGTCTAACGGCGATCACGCTGGGATACCCAAACCTGCCTTCAGGTCTTCAAGCCAGCTTGTTCATCAGTGCAGGGTCATCCTACATCGCTTGTATTTTCAATCCATTTTGGCGAGAGAGGACAATCCACTTCTATCGCCGCCGCCGCAATTCATCGGTCATCCTATCCTTGTTGGTAATTGGATTCACGATTATTTGGATGATCTGGCAGGTTCAGAGTCAGAACTGGACAGCGGAAGCCATTTTACAGACGCTTCCGTGGCTAATAGGTGTTTTACTGTTTGCTGAAAACATTGTGATTATAAGGCAAGTGAATTCCGAACATTAGGGTCTAAATCGGATGATGCCGGGCAATATGCTTGCACAAAACGTTAATTCGAGTCCTTGAGGCATCGCTTTTTTAGGTCAAGCCTACTACAACACCCCATCAGGAGGGTTCCAATGAACCGGAAGATTTTAGTAACTGGTGCAACTGGGAGCAACGGTGCAGAGATTGTCAAATGACTCGCAGCACAGAACGTGCAAGTCCGCGCCATGGTTCGTAACCATGATCGAGCAAAGGAAATTGCACTCCCGAATATTGAAGTGGTGGAGGGGAACTTTGATCGCCCTGAGACGTTGTTGGAGGCGCTGACCGAAGTAGACCGTGCCTTTCTTTTAACGAACTCTACAGAACGCGCAGAAGCTCAACAACTCGCGTTTGTTGATGCGGCCCGTCGGAGTGGTGTCAAGCATATCGTCAAACTATCGCAATTTGCAGCCGATGCCCATTCGCCCGTGCGCTTTTTGCGTTACCATGCCGCAGTCGAAGCGGCAATTCAATCATCAGGAATGACGTACACGTTTCTGCGTCCCAATCTCTTTATGCAGGGCTTATTAAACTTTAAATCGACAATCACGAGCCAAAACGCCTTTTATGCAGCGATCGGCGATGCAAAGGTCAGCGTGGTAGACGTGCGCGATATTGCAGAAGTTGCAGTATTTACTCTAACGGAAGAAGGGCATGAGGGAAAGATTTACAACCTCACCGGACCACAAGCATTGACTCATGCTGAGATGGCAGAACAACTCTCAGCTGCGCTCAATCGTCAGATTGTATTCGTCGATATTCCATCTGAGGTAATGCGCGATCAACTGCTCAACATTGGGATGCCACCTTGGCAAGCAGACGGGCTGATTGAGGATTACGCGCATTACCGACGAAATGAGGCAGCAGTGGTTTCGTCTGATATACAGGATGCAATTGATAAAGAGCCGCGCAGTTTTAAGACATTCGCCTGCGACTACGCAACAATGTTCAGCTAGACGCAGCCCAATCAGCCTGCTGCACTGAAACGAACCTAAGTTGTTGAAAAATCATGAATTGCATTACTCGTAGGCGGTAAAAATTTGCGATTGCGTGGAAATATCTGAAAAGGTGGTTGGGATAAAAGTCTGCAAATTCCTGAATCGCTCAATTCATAGTTCTGTTAATAAAAACCACTCTCACACGGGTTAGGCCGAATAGTACAGATATAGAGTTGAAGTGCAACTCTAGGGTGAGCTTTATGGTGCAGCATGAATGGCAAGATGAAACACGACAGTTGGCGATCGCGCCTTGCCTTTGGCTCTGGTGGACATTGGCTACTACAATTGCGGGGGCGATCGTTGGAGCCCTAGAATAGTCAGGATTTCAGTTTGTAGCAACCATACTTTTTACAGGTTTGTTTATTGGCGCAGCCCAATGGCTCATTTTATGCCAGTACATTCCTAAAGCCTTTTGGTGGATGGTGGTTAGCACACTGGGATGGACTTTTGGGCTATTGCTGGTGGGTCCTAACGTAACCCTTGATCCACTTATTCAATTCCTAAATACGCTTGGCCTATGGTATGTATTTTGGATGAATTTGGTCAAACAGCTAATTGTACTGGCTATTCTTGGCGCGACTCAATTTCCGATTTTGAGACGATTTGTCCGTAAAGCGCATTGGTGGATTCTGGTCAGCGCTTTTGGAGGTGCGCTAGCAGGCGCGGGCAGGCGCGGGCAGTTCGTCTGTCGCATATATTTTGCATCCGGGGCTACTACCAGCACCATTCTCAACAGCATTGGCCTATGGGTCAGGTTGGCTAGGCTACGGCATCGTTACTGGAATTTGCCTACAATGGCTGTTGCGTCATCAACCTAGGTAGAGCCAAGTATTTCATCAGATATGCACAGGAGAGATTCAGATGTCAGAGAGCAATAATGCTATCCCAGGGTAAGCTCAAGAAAATTGTATCTAAAGTGTGCATTAGCTTTCGGGCGATGCGGACGTGGATAGAAGCCTCATTTACAAATACAAGCTGATAAAATTGACAGCATACAGGTAATATACAATAACAATTTTGCTGAATGATCGGCTCCTGACTGAGTTGAAAAATCTGTCTAAGGAGAGAAGTATTGATGGCCAGCTTATGATCTAACACTTTTGTTTTTATTTTGGCATCCTGACTGACAAACGCTTTTTTGTATCATGGTTGACTCGGAAAAAGTCTAATTTATGTTCTGCAAGAAATCGGTGAGAGCAAGCTCTATGGCCAGCAACCCGCTCAACTCGCTCGAACTCAGCCGCCAGTGGAATAAAACGCTGATGTTCTCCAGTCGCCAAATGAACTGGAATAGCATTTTAGTGGAGCAGTGTCAAAGCCCTGCTTCAGCGTTTGAAATGGAACTCCCTGCTTTAGCCGATCATTGGCTCTACTTTCACACGGGAGATCCTGCCCCTTTAGTTCAAAAACGCGACGATCGCCTGTACGAATCGACCCTCCATCAAAGGGACAGCCTTTTGGTTCCAGCTGGACAAGCGAGCTATTGGTGTCAAGCACCAGATATGAGTGATGTCATTTGTGCTCCGCTGCACATTTGCCTAAAACCGGCATTGATTCAACAGGTTGCTGAAGTCTCTGACATTGATTCAACACGATTCGAGCTTGTGCATGGTTTCGGTCGGCAAGATGTGCAACTTCATCAGATTGGTATGCTGATATTTGCTGAGTTGAGATCGGGCGGGATGATGGGGCAGCTATATATCGAATCACTCACTCAGGCTTTAGTGATTCATTTACTACGACACTATTCGACTCTGGCGAAACCGATTGCATTACCAAACAACCGCTTAACCCATACCCAGTTGCAGCAGGCAATCGATTACATCCACGCTCATTTAAATCGAGATTTATCCTTGACTGAACTGGCAAGCGTCG
This sequence comes from Thermosynechococcaceae cyanobacterium MS004, assembly GCA_022402525.1. GTDB lineage: Bacteria > Cyanobacteriota > Cyanobacteriia > Thermosynechococcales > Thermosynechococcaceae > JAAURS01. The sequence continues at coordinate 1,391 of JAKRSB010000083.1, read as the reverse complement.
TTAACATCAGCCCGACTTACTTTGCAAGCCTGTTTAGGAAAGTAATAGGGATCTCGCCGCATCAGTATGTGATTAAACAGCGAGTAGAACGGGCAGAAGTAATGTTGAAGGGAACAGATTTAGCGATCGCTGACATCGCTCTACAAGTCGGCTTCTCCAGTCAAAGCCATCTGACACAACAGTTTAAGCGACTCACCGGAGTAACACCGAAACAGGTTCGCTAACACCTTAAGAATCTGACAATTCACCCTAAGAATCTGAAAGAAACCGAGCATTAGAACTCACTATACTTCGGTTAAATCAGATAAGAACATTTTGTGATGTTCATTAGGAGGTCAATATGCCTTATGTGACTGTTGGTCAAGAAAACTCTGCAACCATTGATATCTATTACGAAGATCTTGGGGCCGGTCAACCCATTGTTCTCATTCATGGATTTCCCCTCAACGGCCATTCCTGGGAAAAGCAGGTCTTGGTGCTGCTAAATGCGGGGTATCGAGTGATTACCTACGATCGCCGAGGATTTGGTGCGTCTAGTCAACCCTCGCTGGGCTATGACTACGATACCTTCGCCACCGATTTGAACACGCTGATGGCCAAACTTGACTTGCATAATGCTGTGCTGGTTGGGTTCTCTATGGGAACCGGCGAAGTCACACGCTATCTTGGCAAATACGGCTCAGAGCGGGTGCAAAAAGCCGTGCTAATGGCTCCAGTGCCGCCCTTCCTGCTGAAGACCGCTGATAATCCCGAAGGCGTTGACCAGAGCGTTTTCGATGGCATTATGCAAGCGATCATTAAAGACCGCCACGCTTACTTTTCTGAATTTTTCAGAGAATTTTTTAATGTGGATGTGCTGCTGGGTGAACGCATCAGCAACTATGCCATTCAAGCCTGCTGGAATGTAGCAGCCGGGGCTTCTGCTAAAGGAACTTTGGATTGTGTCCTGTCGTGGCTCACCGATTTCCGCGATGATCTGCCCCAGATTGATATCCCTACCCTAATTATTCATGGCGATGCTGATCGCATTTTGCCACTTGAATCCACCGCCGCAAGACTCCCAAAACTGATTAAAAACAGTCAGCTTGAGATTATCCCTGGCGGACCGCACGCCATCAACTGGACTCACGCTGATCAGGTCAATCCCATGTTGCTGGACTTTCTTCAGCAAAAATAGCCAGTAATCTGCCGCATTTCGGACTGGTGAAAAATTGTGAATTCAGCTTGTCTACGGTTCCGATCCTGGTGACTGGCTGGCATAGGCTGAACGTTCAGCACCTGGATCATAAGAATTAATTGCTACCAAAAAAAGGAATACCATGAATAAGCCCGAGTTTGGGAGCATCTCACTTTTGCAATAAGTATTTATACTCAAGCAATTAAGTCATTAA
>JAKRSB010000082.1 GCA_022402525.1 Thermosynechococcaceae cyanobacterium MS004 | reverse complement strand
AGCCATAGCGCTCGACTAGGGACTGTAAAGCCTGAAATGCCCAGTCCGTTGGCTGTACGTCAGAGAGTTGAGAGACGGATGTGACCTGCTCAAACATTGAGTTCGTCTCTTCGGCATCTAAACCCATTCCATTCGGTTCAGCGCCTGCATTCATTCCTGCATACAGATTATGTTGCGTCTGCACCTCTTGCACAATGGTTTCTGGCACAACTGCTTTTGACAAGACTGCTTCTTGCGCCAAAATTGGTGCCTCTACACTTGGTGCCTCAATACTATGGGCGACTGTAGTCCATCCCAGGGCAGCGGCACCGATCAAAATTTCCAAGACATACGGCCTAAAACCCACTTGTCGCGTTACCCATGCTCGCATTGAATTAAGTCCTCACACGATTAGATTTCTCTCAATAAGAATTGCCAGCCATAGAAAACCTAGGCCATACCGTAAAGCGGAATAGCCGTAGTTAGGCTTGCTCTTGCAAGCAATCAGAAGGTCAAAGTGAAGTCAAGCCAGCAGCTTGCCTGCCAGCCTTCGCTCACTATTGAGAATTAATAGGGTTAAATTTACAGTAAATTTGATCTAATTGCAAATTACTTGCAATTAAAAATACTGAGCATGAGTCAAAACTTCTCTAGGCCACCCCAGTCTCCGGCTTTTTTGAGTTCTGGTGGTCTTCTGTACATGGGGGGCTAGAAGATTGCTTTTTTGTGGATGAAGACTTGGGCAAAAAGCAGCGGTATACTCAGCGCAGATATTTTGTGCAGTCTATGGCAGTTCACTCATCCTGGCTAAATGCATTAAGCCCCATTCGTAAAATATTTTTCTAGGTTTATGGCTCAACTTTCTAAAGACTTGCATCGGTACTTCATTGAATCGCCTTCCACAGAGCAAGTCACACTAGCCAATGTCTTGGAACTATCTGGAGAGCGCACCTTTGGCTTTTTATTTGTTTTGCTGGCATTGCCGTCTGCATTGCCCATTCCAGCTGCTGGTTACTCTGTGCCCTTTGGGATTGTGATGCTGCTGCTGGCTTTACAGCTTATTCTGGGTGCTAAAACGCCTTGGCTGCCTTCTAAGGTTATGAACCACGCCATTCCGCTCACCAAGATTCAGGGCCTTGTAAAGTCCGGCATTCCCTGGCTACAGCGCATCGAGCGGCTCTCAAAACCGCGATTGACAGTGGTCTGCACCAGTCGCACAGGACAGACTGTTCTGGGATTAGCGATCGCACTCATGGCCATTTCCATGATGATTCCCATTCCAGGAACCAATACCCTGCCTGCAATGGGCATTTTTGTAACCGGATTTGGGCTACTAGATGATGATGGCGCAATCAGTCTAGCTGGGCTGGGAGTGTGTCTCATGGGTGCCATCCTTAGCTCCTCCATTCTCTACGCGCTAGCCGTTGGAGGCACCAGCCTTTATGATTGGCTCAAGGCCAGCGTCAGTGGACTACTTAAACGCTAAAGAACTTAAACGTTAAAGATGAGGCGTTAAAGATTAGACGCTAAGAATCGTGAATGAACCCATCAGCGAACTCATGCATTAATTTGCTTCCGTCAATCCAGAGAATCATTGAAAAATCTTTAATTTATCGTGATGATTTATCGTTTTTCTAGCCAGAATGACTCAGAGCCGTCATAATGTGGGGTCAAACGGCACGGGCCGATCTTAAGCGAGGGAGCATTGAATCCAATGCGTGTATTACTGCTGTACCCAAAGTTTCCCAAAAGCTTTTGGTCTTTTGAAAAAGCGCTGGAGCTCGTGGATCGTAAAGCGATGCTGCCACCCCTGGGACTGGCCACGGTCGCGGCTATCTTGCCTCAAACTTGGCAGTATAAGCTGGTTGATCACAACACGCGCGCGATTACTGAAGCCGAATGGGACTGGGCCGATCTGGTGATTTTATCCGCCATGATTGTGCAAAAAGAGGACTTTTTGGCACAAATTCAAGAGGCTAAGCGGCGCGGCAAGCTGGTGGCCGTGGGGGGTCCCTACGCAACCGCACTCCCCCATGAGGCCGAAACCTCTGGTGCAGACTTTTTGATTTTAGATGAGGGCGAGATTACGCTGCCCATGTTTGTGGAAGCGGTAGAACGGGGCGATCGCGCTGGAGTCTTTCGCGCCAATGGGGAAAAGCCAGATGTCACCACAACGCCCATTCCGCGCTTTGAGCTATTAGATTTTGATGCCTACGATAGTCTCTCCGTACAGTTTTCGCGGGGGTGCCCGTTTCAGTGCGAATTTTGCGACATCATCGTACTCTATGGCCGGAAACCTCGCACCAAGTCCCCAGAGCAAATTTTAGCTGAGCTAGAGCGCCTGTACGAGCTAGGCTGGCGGCGCAGCATCTTTATGGTGGACGACAACTTCATTGGCAACAAGCGCAACGTGAAGCTGATGCTCAAGGCGCTGAAGGTCTGGATGGCCGAGCATAACTACCCCTTCCGGTTTAATACCGAGGCCTCCATCGACCTAGCCAGCGATCAGGAAATGATGGATTTAATGGTGGAGTGTAACTTCAATGCGGTGTTCTTAGGCATTGAAACCCCAGATGAAGCGAGCCTTGCCCTCACCCAAAAGTTCCAAAATACCCGCGATTCGATGTCAGAGTCGGTGGACACCATTGTCCGCTCAGGCCTGCGGGTGATGGCCGGATTCATCATCGGCTTTGATGGCGAAAAGCCAGGGGCGGGCGATCGCATTGTGCGCTTCGTCGAAAAAACCACCATTCCTACCGCCATGTTCAGTATGCTCCAGGCACTGCCGGATACTGCCTTGCTGCACCGCCTCAAAAAGGAAGGTCGCCTGCTGGAGCAAGACTCTGGAATGAACCAAACCACCCTCATGAACTTTATCCCCACCCGTCCCCTAGAGGACATTGCCCATGAGTACGTGGAAGCCTTCTGGACGCTCTATGACCCGGCCAGCTACCTAGACCGCACCTATCGTCACTTTCTGAAGCTGGGCGCACCTAAATGTCCCAGCCGCGTCAGAGAAGTTAGCTGGGTTAATATTCGTGCCCTGCTTACCCTCTGCTGGCGTCAGGGCGTTGTGCGCAAAACCCGCGTCCAATTTTGGCTGAATTTGCTGGGGATTTTGCGTCATAACCCCAAAGTGTGGGAGCCATACCTGGGGGTTTGTGCCCTAGGGGAGCATTTCCTAGAATATCGACAGATTGTAAAAGAGCAAATAGAAGCGCAGCTTCAGGTTTACCTGGAAGCGGAGGCCCTTCATCGCACCCGCAGCCTAGATGCAGCCTAAGGCACGGTTAGGGGGTTCATCAGACTTCTAGCAAGCGCAGCTTTATGGCTGCTGAGAATTTTGTGAATTTGGAGTTGTCGCATAGAGGAATTGCCGCATACACATCGTTTGCACTCACATGACCTGCAACCATTTTTGATAAATCAACGTCTCCTAGTACATTCCTGAAATGCTTTCTGGAATGTGTTTAGGGGAGGTGCTTTGCATTCGGTTCAGGCTTAAAGCCCTGCTCAGGTGCAAGTCCTCATTGGCGCACGATAGACGCACAGGTAAAACTGGCGGCCAAGGATGACGCACAGGTCATCAACCTGTGAGACGTGCAGCTTATTCTAAAATAATTGTGCTTTGGTTTCGGAGGGAGATTGAATGGAGTTTTCTCGATTGGCGCGATTTAGCGTCCTAGCAATCACTTTGATCAGCACTGGTTTTTGTTTCCCTGCACTTGCAGGAGAAAAGGGGGAGCTGATTGCCGAAGATGCTAAAGCTCAGATTAATGTCCGATCACTGGCCAATACCAATGCAGATATTGTGGCGGCGGGTGCCGTGGGCGATCGCGTTGAGATTCTTGAGCATAGCGTGGGCAATGAAGGATTGATTTGGTATCGCGTCCGGCTGAAGTCTAAGCAGTCCGGCTGGGTTCGCGGCGATCTCATCAAGGTTTTAGGAAGCCCTGCTCCCAAAGCGAAGGCAAAGCCAACCGCCTCACCCCAACCGTCAGCCCAGGGTGTCTCAAAATCAAGCGCTGCTAAATCAAATCCAGTTAAACCCAGCGCTGTCAAACCCAGCGCTACCAAACCAACCGTTGCCCTCGTTCGCCCCACGCCGCCAGCCTCACCACAGTCGATCGCGCCCCCTGCCAAACCACCTGCTCCATCCCCAGCAGCCTCTCAACCCCCGTCCTCAAGCGCAGCGATCGCCCCCTCTGCCTTACCTGCGCCCTCTCCGGCCTCCCCAACAACGCTCATTGCGTTCCAAACCCCAACGTTTAGCGTCCGAGTCTTTGCCGAATCAGGGCAGCTGCGCCTAAACCTGTTTAACCGAAAAACCCAGGCGGTTGTCCTTAACGCCGTGCCAGTACAGAGCAAAAGCACTCAAGAAGGCACGACCTATAGCTATCAGAGCGATATCAAGGTGACTGTCCTAGCACCTGCTTCCGGCCAGCCAAAACTTTCTGCAACGGCGCTGGGCAGCACCTTAGAAGAGCAGCCAGAAGCTGCTGCCCCATCAGAATCTCCGGCAGCAGCGCCTGCATCCGCTACTCCTGCACCCACAACTCTCGCACCCACAACTCCTGCACCCACAACTCCTGCGCCTGCACCCGTTACTCCCGCACCTGTCCCTGCACCTGCGACCAGTACGCCTTAGTCTTTTCGGGAGGCGCTCAGGGGGCTCCAAAAGAGGCTAAAAAGCCGAGAAAGCAGCGCTTTAGGTGAAGTTTGTAATTTTAAGGCACGAGCTGATGACGTAAACTGACTAAAGAGTTGATTGCCGCAGCTTTTTGCCAAAACTTTTTGCCCATTTTTAACCAAACGTGAGTTCGATAATGCACTTGAAGCCCCTCACCCCAAACCCCTCTCCCAAAGGCGAGGGGCTTAAGAAGCTTGATTTTTAATTGCCCCTCCTTCTCCCTAGGGAGAAGGAGGATGGGAGGATGAGGGGCGGTTGTGTTTTGTCGAACTCACGTTAACCAAGACTTTTTAACCAAGATTTTCGTATTGAGACCTGTCTGAGATTTTGAAAGATTTTACTCCGCCATTTCCTGCGCTTCGTGCTCAATCTCTCAAGCGTAGAAGTTTATCTTGGATTGGGCTCGCCTTATTTACAGCGGGAATCCTTCAGGACAGTGGCCTAAATCGCCCTGCGATCGCCCAAATCTTCCGCAGTCAGGGTCTTTCCCAGCCCTTTTGTCATTCCTCCCCACAGGCGATCGCCCAGAAAAATCAGCTTTGGCGCTTAGCGCTCCAGGGCGATCGGGGTGCCCAGCAGCAGTATAGAGAAGCGGTTCTCCGAGATGCCCAGCAGCTTCAGCAATGCCGCGCCCAAAGCTGGCTCAAAAATCAGGCGATTTGGCTGCGCGTCCATGAATGCGATCTCCAGCCCGGCATCCTAGAAAAAGTCCTAGACCGCATCGTGAGTCGCGGCTACAACCAGATTAATCTAGAGGTCTTTTATACCGGTCAGGTTCTGCTGCCCCAGTCCAGCAACCCAACGGTCTGGCCTTCGGTTGTCCGCAACCCTGCCTTTGCTCGCCGCGACCTCATGGCCGAAACCATTCAAAAAGGACGGGAACGCGGCCTAAAGGTCTATGCCTGGATGTTTGGCCTCAACTACGGCTATGCCTACAGCACCCGTCCAGAGCGGGCCAGTGGCCTTGCCCGCAACGGCTATGGCAAAATCAGCCTCAATGTTTCTGATGCCAGCCTCAACGCGATCGACGGGAACCCAGGAGACTCGGATAAAGTGTTTGTTGACCCCTATAATCCGCAGGTGCGCCAGGATTATAGTCAACTCTTACAGGCCGTCCTCCAACGGCAGCCCGATGGTGTGCTGTTTGACTATATCCGCTACCCAAGACAAACCGGAGCGGCCTCTATCAGCGGTCGCCTCCAGGATCTATGGATCTTTAGCCCTGCCTCCCAACAGGCCTTAATTGCCAGAGGCACCAATCAAAAGGGACGGGCGACAATCCAACGGTATCTTGCCCAGGGCACCCTCAACGTCAGCGACTTAAGCATTCTCGACCAGCTCTATCCCGGTGAAGGTGAGCCAGACTGGCAGGGACGCGGCGTTCCTGCACGCGCACCTGGTCAACGCCTTGCCCCTCCTGCAGCTCGTCTACCGCGTCTTCGGCAAGACCTGTGGCTGTTGAGTGCAGCCCATGCCTATCAGGGGGTGGTGGACTTTGTGGGGATAGCGGCTGCCCAGGTGCGGCAGCGCGGCATTCCATCGGGGGCCGTCTTCTTCCCGGACGGCAACCGTCGCGTTGGTCAAGGCTTTGACTCTCGAATGCAGGCTTGGGATCGATTCCCCGGTGGGATTGAGTGGCATCCGATGTCCTACGGAATTTGTGGCGACTCAAGCTGCATTGTGGAACAGGCGCGACGGGTGGTGACTCAAGCGCCCCCCGGCACCAAGGTAACGCCCGTGATTGCCGGAGCCTGGGGCTTTGCTGCCTATAATCGGCCGTCTCTAGATGCTCAGACCTATGCCATACGTCAGGCATTGCCTCAGGTGAGTTCTATTAGTCACTTTGACTTTTCTTGGCAGGAGCCGCAGTTTAGTAATGCAAGACGCTCCTGTCGCCGGGATTTAATTGACACCTATTCTGGCCCCGTTCGTTAACTGATTGCTAAAGCTTATTGCTAATACTGATTGCTAATACTGATTGCTGGCGCTGCATCCCCTGGAGCTTCGCAGCCTATGTGTGTCGCCCCTAGCATCCAATATAAGCGTCCAATATGGGCGTCCAATATGCTAAACATCACCCCTACCAATCTATACGCTAACAACCCATGCCTGACCTAGCACAACCCATTCAAGTTATTGGCGGCGGACTGGCCGGAACGGAAGCGGCTTGGCAGATTGCCCAAGCTGGCCTACCCGTGGTTCTCCATGAAATGCGGCCCGTTCAGAAAAGCCCAGCCCACCACACCGACTGTCTTGCCGAGCTGGTGTGCAGTAATTCCTTTGGGGCAATGTCCAGCGATCGCGCGGCGGGGCTACTCCACCATGAGCTGCGTCAGCTTGGCTCCGTAGTCATCCAAAAGGCCGATGAGCATGCCGTGTCGGCTGGTGGTGCCCTGGCCGTGGATCGGGCTGTTTTTAGCAGCAACCTGACCCAAACCCTAGAGCAGCACCCGCTCATTGAGCTGCGCCGAGAGGAAGTGCTACAGCTCCCGGTAGACGGCGTGGTAGTACTAGCCACAGGGCCGCTGACTAGCCCTGCCCTGTCCGAACAGCTTCGCGCCCTGACGGGCATGGAATACCTCAGCTTTTTTGATGCCGCCAGCCCCATTGTGGTGGGCGACTCGATTAACCGAGAGGTGGCCTTCTTGGCTTCCCGCTATGATCGCGGAGAGGCCGCCTACCTTAACTGTCCCTTCAGTCGAGAGCAGTACCTTGCGTTTTGGCAAGCCTTAGTACAGGCAGAACAGGCTGAGCTGAAGGACTTTGAACAAGAGACTGCCAAGTTTTTTGAAGGCTGTCTGCCCATTGAAGAAATGGCGCGGCGCGGTGAAGATACCCTCCGCTACGGGCCTCTCAAGCCCGTGGGCATTTTTGATGCCCGACTGGGTGACTTCAAAGATCCGGCCAACCGGGAAAAACGTCCCTACGGCGTAGTACAGCTCCGCCAGGAAGACCGGGCAGGGCAGCTCTGGAACATGGTGGGCTTTCAGACAAACCTCCGCTGGGGCGAACAAAAGCGCGTGTTTCAGATGATTCCTGGTCTGGAGCAGGCTGAGTTTGTGCGGATGGGTGTGATGCACCGCAATACTTTTCTCAATGCCCCTCAGCTTCTGGCACCCACGCTTCAGTTCAAGCAAAGAAGCACCCTCTTGGCGGCGGGGCAGCTGATTGGGACAGAAGGCTATACGGCGGCGGTCGCGGGAGGCTGGCTGGCGGGAACCAATGCGGCTCGACTGGTGCGCGGCTTAGCGCCCGTAACCCTGCCGCCTACCACCATGAGCGGTGCGCTGTTTGATTTTATTAGTTCAGCCTCGCCTAAGCATTTCCAGCCCATGCCGCCCAACTTTGGCATTCTGCCAGAGTTTCCACAGCGCATTCGCAACAAGCAGGAGCGCTACGGAGCATATCGCGATCGCGCCTTGAGCGATCTGTCAGTCTGGCTAGACACAAAATTGTGTCCAGCGGAGGACAGGGCTCTCATCCCAATGTAGGAAAAGAGGCCCGCAGAGACTTCCAATCCGTCAATTAAGCCCGATGAAGAAGTCCCTGAGTAAACCGCTCACAGCACTTGAAGACTACTCAGCCTCAGCGGACTGAAGCTGCGGCTGGAACTGGAAGAGAGAGTAAACCACATTCCGACGAATGGCGGTCATCATCTCTAAAAACATTTCAAAGCCTTCTTTCTTGTACTCCACCAGCGGGTCTTGCTGACCGTAACCCCGCAGCCCTACGGATTCGCGCAGAGCGTCCATTTGCTGAAGGTGCTCGCGCCAGAGCGTATCAATTTGCTGCAGAATAAAAAACCGCTCGGCTTCTCGCATTAGGTTGGGGCGCAACTGCTCAATTTCGGCCTCTTTTTTCTCGTAAGCAGTGCGTACCTGCTCATGCAGAAACATCTGCATTTCCGGTAGAGAAAGGGGTTCAAAGTCTTCTGGCCCCAGATCATCCAGCAGGTATACAAACTCCTTAGCCTTGGCCACCATTTCCTCTAGTTTCCACTCTTCTGAGGGCAGCTCTGGGTTGACGTAGGCCTGGACAATATCGTCCATGGTTTGCTCAGCATACTCAATGACACGCCCCTTGAGGTCTTGACCTTCCAGGACGCGCCGCCGCTCAGCATAGATGGCGCGGCGCTGGTTATTCATCACCTCGTCGTACTCAAAGACCTGTTTACGAATGTCGTAGTAGTAGGTTTCAACCTTGCGCTGGGCGTTTTCTAAGCTGCCCGTCAAAATCCGAGACTCGATGGGCATGTCTTCTTCAATTTGGAAGGCGTTCATGAGGCCGGCTACGCGATCGCCCCCAAAAATTCTTAGCAGGTTGTCGTCGAGGCTTAAGAAAAATCGGGTGCTTCCAGGGTCGCCCTGTCTGGCCGCACGGCCACGGAGCTGATTGTCTACCCGGCGCGATTCGTGGCGCTCTGTACCAATGACGTGCAGCCCACCGAGCTGCACCACTTCTTCGTGTTCTTTATCGGTAACGGCTTCGTACTCTTGACGCACCTGCTTGTAGGCGTCCCGCAGCTTTTGCACCACGGGGTCGTCCGTCGGCGCTTTTTCAGCGGCGATCGCCAGCATATCTTCTGCCTCTAGCTCCGCAAGCTGTTGCTCGCCATACTGCTTCACGGCAAAATCTACGGACGACTTGAGCAGCGCCTCAGCCTGGGAAGAAAGCTGTGCGGGGAATAAATCAGCCGAGGCCTTCCAGGTTTTACGAATCATTCCGCTAGGGGATGCATCCCCCCCAAAGCCAAGGGCACTTTCGGCTTGAGGGGCGGCAAACTGAAGCGCCACAGACATCGGATCGTCTGCGTCGGCCTGCACCATGCGCGGCATAAAATATTCTCTGACCTTCAGCCGCGCCATGTAGTCAGCGTTGCCGCCCAGGATAATATCCGTCCCGCGACCCGCCATGTTAGTCGCAATGGTCACCGCACCCTTACGACCGGCCTGCGCCACAATCTCAGACTCACGCTCCACATTTTCTGGTTTTGCATTCAGTAGATTATGGGCAATATTCTGCTCCAGCAGCAGCTTAGAGAGCACCTCAGATTTCTCGACGCTGGTGGTGCCCACCAAGACCGGACGGCCAATTTCGTTCATCTGAACGCATTCTTGGGCCACGGCAATCCACTTGGCCTGCTCCGTTTTATAAACCACGTCTGAAACATCTTGACGACGATTCACCCGATTGGTCGGGACGGGGGTCACTTCGAGCTTATAGATTTTTTCAAACTCGGATTCCTCGGTCTTTGCAGTACCCGTCATCCCGGAGAGCTTGGGGTATAGCAAAAATAAGTTTTGGTAAGTAATACTGGCCAGCGTTTGGGTTTCGTTTTGAATTTCGACGTTTTCCTTAGCCTCGATCGCCTGGTGCAGCCCATCGCTCCAGCGCCGCCCCGGCATCACGCGCCCTGTAAATTCATCAACAATAACAATCTCATCCCCACGAATGATGTAGTTGACGTCTTTAATAAACAGCTCTTTTGCCTTGATGGCGTTGAAAATATAGTGCGCCCAAGGATCTTCTGGGTTAAACAGGTCATCGACCTTCAAGAGCTGCTCTGCTTCAATAAACCCTTCATCCGAAAGAATCACGTTGCGGGCTTTTTCATCCACTTCGTAGTGATCATCAGGCTTCAGTGAGGCCGCAATACGCGCGGCATCCAGGTATTTTTCTGTTGGGCGCTCCACTTGACCGGAAATAATCAGCGGTGTCCGCGCTTCGTCAATAAGCACCGAGTCTACTTCGTCAATGACGCAGTAGTTAAAGGGGCGCTGCACCACCTCTTCCATAGAGGTGGCCATGTTGTCACGCAGGTAGTCAAAGCCAATTTCACTGTTGGTTGCGTAGGTAATGTCGCAGGCGTAGTTTTTTTGGCGCTCCGCAGGGGTCATAGACTGCTGAATCAGCCCTACCGTCAGCCCCAGAAATCGATGGATTTGTCCCATCCACTCTGCGTCGCGGCGAGCCAGATAGTCGTTGACGGTAATGGCGTGGACACCCTTGCCGGAGATCGCATTTAGGTAGGAGGGTAAGGTAGCAACCAGAGTTTTACCCTCTCCGGTCTTCATTTCGGCAATTTGGCCATCATGGAGGATCATGCCCCCCAGCATCTGCACGTCAAAGTGGCGCATCCCTAAGACGCGCTTAGAGGCTTCACGTACGGTTGCAAAGGCTTCGGGCAGGAGGCTGTCCAGATCTTCGCCCTTTTCTAATCGCTGCTTAAATTCAGCAGTCTTGCCCTGAAGCTCTCCGTCAGACAGCGCCTGCATCTCTTCTTCCAGAAGATTGATTTCAGCCACGTCCGGCTGGTACTTCTTGAGCTTGCGCTTATTTGGATCACCCAACAACGTTTTAAACATGATTAAAGAGTCTGACCTGGACTTCTAGGAGTAAATATTTCGATGCGGATCAGGGATAACAGGTGCGGCCAAACGCCCTAGAATAAAGCGTTTTTTGAGTAAAAACCATCAAGCGCTCTTTACAATCTTATCACTTTCGCAGAGTTGCAAGGGTGACGAGCAACAGCTAGGCGCAGCTTTCATCTGCGCCCAGTTTTCTTCTGTACGGAACCGACAGCAGGCCAAGGGAACGCGAAATAAGTGGCTTGCTCAACGGCTACTGCCCAAATTCTAGCCGAGCCTGTTCGACCAGCTCAGCCGTGACTTCATCTTGACCCGCCGCTCTCGCCAATTCTTCAATGCGCTGACGGGCCTGCGATCGCGCAAAAAATGGGATATTTTTCAGCTTTTCAAGGGCGATGGGCGTCCAGTGCAGATCATCGGTTAAAGGAAATTCAGACATCGCTAACCTCACTCAATCCTGGCTTGCGTCTGCCTTTATTGTAGGGACTACGGTTCACCTTCATTGCACCTGAGGACAAAAGTCTCGAATAAAAACGCCTCTGCTCATGAGCAGAGGCGTTTTTATCAAAATCTAAGCGCTAACAGCGGAGATTTAGCAAACCTTTAGTCAAGGTTAGGCATAAAGAGCACCGCTTCTGTTTCGCGCTCAATTCCTTTCTCGAAGCCCGCAGCAGCAGCCCGTGCGCGGCCTGCATGCCAGAGGTGTCCAATCAAGAAAAAGAAGGCCAACACAAAGTGAGAGGTTGCCAGCCAAGCGCGGGGAGATACATAGTTCACCGAGTTGATTTCGGTTGCCACACCGCCCACGGAGTTCAGAGAACCTAGGGGCGCATGGGTCATGTATTCTGCAGCGCGTCGAGCCTGCCAAGGCTGAATGTCGTTTTTGATCTTGTTAAGATCCAGGCCATTCGGGCCACGGAGCGGCTCTAGCCAAGGACCGCGGAAGTCCCAGAAGCGCATGGTTTCACCACCGAAGATGATTTCTCCAGTGGGCGATCGCATGAGATATTTCCCAAGACCCGTAGGACCTTGTGCAGACGAAACGTTCGCACCCAGTCGTTGGTCACGCACCAAGAAGGTGAACGCCTGAGACTGAGAAGCTTCAGGGCCTGTGGGGCCGTAGAACTCACTAGGATAAACGGTGTTGTTGTACCAAACCATACAGGACGCAATAAAGCCCATCAGGGACAATGCACCCAAGCTGTAGGAAAGGTAAGCTTCACCCGACCAGATGAAAGCCCGACGAACCCAACCAAAGGGCTTGGTGAGCACATGCCAAGTTCCGCCAGCGATGCAGATGAGGCCAATCCAAATGTGGCCGCCCACAACGTCTTCCAGGTTATCCACACTGACAATCCAGCCGTCGCCACCAAAGGGAGACTTCAGCAGATAGCCAAAAATAACTGCTGGGTTGAGCGTGGGGTTGGTGATGACGCGAACGTCTCCACCGCCCGGTGCCCAAGTGTCATAAAGACCACCAAAGAACATCGCTTTGAGAACCAGTAGGAGCGCACCACAGCCCAAAATAATGAGGTGGAAGCCCAGAATGTTGGTCATCTGGTTTTTGTCTTTCCAGTCGTAGCCAAAGAAGCTGGAATACTCTTCGAGGGTGTCAGGGCCGCGCAGGGCATGGTAGATACCACCCAAGCCTAAGACCGCCGAAGAAATGAGGTGAACCACGCCCACCACAAAGAAGGGGAAGGTGTTGATGACTTCACCGCCTGCGCCCACACCCCAGCCGAGGGTTGCAACGTGGGGCAGCAAAATGAAGCCTTGTTCGTACATGGGTTTTTCGGGCGTGAAGTGAGCCACTTCAAACAGGGTCATGGCCCCAGCCCAGAACACAATCAGACCTGCGTGGGCAACGTGGGCACCCAGCAGCTTACCAGACAAGTTAATGAGACGGGCGTTACCAGACCACCAGGCAAAGCCAGTAGACTGCTGGTCACGACCACCCGCGATGACAGATGCAGAAGAATTAAAGGGCGTTTCCACGCGGCAGGACCTCCTCAGGGAAGATGAAGTGTTCATGGGGCTGGTCTTGGGGAGCCATCCAGGCTCGCA